>JADLKP010000051.1 GCA_016838945.1 Methanobrevibacter sp. | reverse complement strand
AAAAAAAGGAAAAAGTTTGTTTTTTTCAAATTCAGTAGTATATTTGCAAGTTGTAAATAATGAATAAAATTAATAAGGGAAAAAAAATTAATGTATAACGAAGTAAAGCAAAAATCGACTCTTAAATCGCAGAAAAACCAATAAAAATTCAAAATTCAAAATCAAATTTCATAAGAATTTTTAATCATTTTCATAAAATTATATTCATATGAAAATATATAATCATATTAAAGATTGATATTATATTAATCATTATATTAATCCACAAGATCAAAAATAATCAAGATCAATAAAAAAAGAATAATATTTAAAATAAACGGGAGTCAAAAATATGAAAATTCTTGGAATTTGTGGAAGCCCACGGGAAGGGGCAAGTGAATTCTTATTGAAAAGGGCATTGGAAGAGCTTGAAAGTGAAGATTCTTTTGAAACAATCTTTATAAGCGTAAAGGATAAGGACATTTCACCATGCACTCACTGCAACGATTGCGTGGAAACGAAGGGCAAATGTTCAATTCATGATGATATGGATGAAATCTATAAGGCCCTTAGGGAAGCTGACGGCATCATACTTGCAAGCCCAATACATTTTGGAAGCATATCCGCACAATTGAAGGCCGTGATTGACAGATGCCAAGCCATGATTATGGAAGACCTTGACATATTCAAAAATAAGGTGGGGATTTCAATAGTTGTTGGTGGAGACAGATCAGGAGGTCAGGAGTTGGCTATCCAGCAGATAAACACATTCTACCTGTTGAATAAAATCATTCCGCTGAGTGGGGGATCCTTCGGTGCCAATCTGGGAGCATGCCTATGGTCACAGGATGATGGTGCCGATGGCGTTAAGAATGATGAATATGGCCTTAAGACATTGGATATGACAATAAGCAATTTTAAAGAGTTTTTATTGGAGTTTAAAAAAGAATGATAAGACTATCCCCATATCTTATCAAAACATATATAAGCAAACATTTATATAATAAATGTAGTTTATAATAAATAAGACTGAATCAAAATTTAAATCTGATGTTTTAGCGTAAAATATAAACAAAATCTAATCAAAATTTAGATGTGATGTTTTAGCGTAAAATATAAACAAAATCTAATCAAAAAACTTATTTTTAATTTAGGTGTGAATATGGGCGAGGCGACCGGAGGTTCTAAGGTAGCTAAAGGAAGTGCTATAATATTTTTAGGAAATATCATCTTCCGTGTAGGAGGGTATATATACCGTTTCCTTATGGCATCCCTTTTAGGACCTGCAGCATATGGAATACTTGGACTTACAACTCCTTTTCAGGGAATATTCCAGGTACTGTCTGCAGCAGGGCTTCCACCGGCAATAGCTAAATACGTTTCAGAGTACAATGCTCTTGACGAAGAGGATTTGGCTCGCCAAACCGTTTTTACTGCCCTGAAAATAATGGTCTTTTTAGGATTTTTCTTCGGCCTAATTATGGTATTCGTGGCAGCACCTATCATTACAGCATATTTCCAAAAGCCAGAGGCACTATTGCCACTTCAGGCAGTTGGTCTGATCACCCCATTCAGCGTAATCGTTGGAGCGTTCAGAGGTGCTTTCCAAGGCGTATACAAAATGGAATATATCCTTTATACACGTGCAATTGAACAGATATTCATGATCCTATTTGCTACTGCACTTGTAATACTCGGCTTATCCACCTTCGGTGCAGTCTTAGGTTCCGTGCTTGGTTTTGCAGCATCTGCAGTATCTGCAGTCTATATATTCAAAAGGTATATGGGAAAATATATTCCTCCTGCAAACCCTGACTTCAAGTTCACATTCAGACAGGAGTTGGGCCTTGCAAAGAAACTCCTTTTCTTCTCAATTCCAGTTACAATCACTGCACTTGCTGAAATGGGCATCTACAGTATCTGCACATTGCTTATGGGAGGATTCTTAGCTGCATCTGCCATCGGTTACTTTACAGCGGCAGACCCAATATCAAGGCTACCTTTGATCGTATCAAGTTCCCTTGCAACAACAATACTTCCTGCGGCATCTGAGGCATTTGCCCTTAAGGACCAGAATTTGCTTGAAAAATATGTTAACGCATCCTATAAGTACGGAATGTTCTTCGTAATTCCAATGTGTGTAGGAATAGCCATATTCGCTAAAGAGATAATGGGTCTTGTATACTTCACCAACTCTGCATATATGAACGGTGCAATGTCCCTTGCAATACTTGTTATCGGCATGACATTCTACTCCATATACACAATTTCCGGAAGTATCGTTCAAGGTATCGGAAACCCAAGAATACCAATGTACCTTTTGATATTCGGATGCATCATAACATTCGGCCTTGGTTTGTATCTTATTCCAAATTATGGCATTGAAGGAGGAGCGCTTGCAACCACAATAGCTTCATTCGTCATGATGATACCAATGTTCCTATTGCAGTTCAGACTGACCAAGACCCATGCCCCATATATGTTCCTGGCTAAAGTTACAATAGCCTCCATCATAATGGCATTGCCTGCATTTGTGCTTCCAAACAATAGCTATGGACTCATTGCAGGATTGATCATATGTCCAATAATTTATATGATTGCAATTGTAGCTCTCAGAACATTGTCTCATGAGGATGTGGCAGGATTCAGAAAATTTACCAGAAAGTTAGGTCCTTTAAAAGGAAAGGCAAATAAATTCCTTGATTTCTTGGACAAATACAGTTCTGAAGAATAATCTTTAGAACATTTTTACCCTTTTTAATTTACTCTTTTTAATTCAAATCTACAAGAATACTATTTAATAATCAAATTTTCATATCGATATATCTTCAATCTCATTTCATAATTAATTACCGATTTTTAAAAAAGTTCATAACGATAAAAAAACGATTTTAAATAGTTTTTTAGCCTTATATCTAATTTAATTCATTTAATAAAAATAAATTATTAAAATAAATCAACGAAAGTCAAATAAAAAATTATAACTATAAAAAAGAATATAATATATAAATATAATGATTTTGAACAATAATAAGTTGTAAGGAAAAAGGGACGATTCAAATGACTGAAGTAAAAGCTGGTGTAGAATATAAAATTAATGTAGATGGAAACTCCTTCCTATTGGACCAAAAGAAGTACAATCTATTGACATACATCAATGAAAAGGAATCTATAACAGAAGCAGCAAAGCTTTGCAAAATTTCATATAGGACTGCATTAAACTATATTGACAAGGTAGAATCTAGTTTGGATATTGCTATTGTAAACACCAAAAAAGGAGGAAGCGGTGGTGGAGGAAGTACCGTTCTTACCGAAGAAGGCCAACTAATTCTCAAGGAATGCAAAAAGATCAATGCCATCATAGAACTCCACAAGGAAACAAATGAGCTTGAAGCTGAAATTGTCGATATAGGTAGGGAAAAGAAGGACATGACTCTAAAAATCAAAGATTTGGAGTTGACCATTCCTTTAAATAAAAATTACTCCATTGGAGATAAAATTTTAGCATTGATAAGCTATGATAATATTTCAATAACCTTAAAGCCACATAAATCAAGTATTTATAAAGCATTGAACCCTCAAAATTCAAGTGTACGAAACGTTTTGGAAGGAACAGTTACTGAATTGAAGTTAAACGAAGAAACAGTTCGTGTCAGGATAACTGTAAGCGGAGTAGATATATATGCAGACATATCCCTATCTGCATTGAAGGATTTAAAGCTTGAACTTGGAAAAGAGGTATTCATTTCATTTAAGGCATTGTCAATAGCTACTTTAAAATTATAATCCATAGATTAAAAAAAAAAATAATTCTGAATTTTTGTCTAAATTTAATTTAATCCATGAAACCTATCTAAGACCAATAGATATGAGCAAGCATAACTTAATCTAAGAAACCTAATCTAAGACCAATAGATATGAGCAAGCATAAATTAATCTAAGAGATATAATCTAAGATAATTTTAGATAGATATTAACATTAATTTTAAATATATTAAATAAAATAAAATTATTTACAGATTTATTCAATGGTGATATTATTTTAAAGATTATAGTTGATGAAGAAAAATGTACTGCATGCGGCAACTGTAAGGAAATTTGTCCAAAAGGTGGATATATTTGGACAATTGGAGAGGTTGCTAGTGTATCTAATCTAGATTATTGCCATGTCTGTACACTATGTGCAATGAAATGTGGTCCAGATGCAATTAAAATAGAGAGAAATGCACCTGATGAATGAATAATTAATCGTTTCTTTAATTAAATTATAGATTAAAAATTTGCTGAAAATGATTCAGTGCTTTTGAAGAAATTCCTTAAAAACTTATAAGTGAGTGATCCAATGACAAGAATAGCTAAGGCTTCAAGAAAAACATCTGAAACAGATATTGAAATAGAATTGAATATTGATGGAACTGGAAAATATGAAATTGACACCGGAGTCAACTTCTTCAATCACATGTTAGAGTCCTTTTCCAGACACAGTTTCATTGATTTGAAAATCAAGGCAATTGGAGATATTGAAATAGACGATCACCACACTGTAGAGGATGTGGGCATATTATTAGGTGAAGTTTTCGCTGAAGCGATTGGCGACAAGAAAGGAATCAGAAGAATGGGCCATGCCATTGTCCCTATGGATGACTCAGTTGCAACTGTTGCCATAGACATAAGCGGCAGAAGCTACTGCAACATGAAGCTTGATTTCAAATTCGATAAGATCGGCGATTTAAGCAGTGATGTCGTTGTCCACTTTTTTGAATCATTTGCATCCAGCGCTAAGATAAATGTATATGGAACCTGCGAAGGAGCAAATGACCACCACAAATGCGAAGCGGTCTTCAAGGCATTTGCAAAATCAATGTATGATGCATGCAAGATTGAGCATGATGAAATCCTAAGCACAAAAGGTGTTTTATAACTTTTAAGTTTTAAAGCATTATTTTTTCTTTTTTTTCTTTTTTTTTTAACAATTATTTATCATGACTTTTTCTATAGACTACTTTATAAAAATAAGAATTAATTTTAATATTAATTTATCATGACCTTTTTTAATGAATACTTTTTTATAATTAGAATTTTAAAAAGAAAAGTTCTATAATTTATCCAAACACATACCATCAACAACCTTTATTATCCCACCACATTTTGGACATGCATTTCGTGAAAGAATATACTTTGGTATTAGAGCATTGCAGCTAGGACAGAAATATTTCTTTAAGCCATGGAAGTTTCGAGAAAAATCCACTATAAATCCATCATCCTTCAAGTCTGATTCTCTTATGTATGGTTTTAAATTAGCATTGGAAATCTTGTTATCATTTGCCAACTTTTCAATAAAATCAATAGCTTCATCTTCATTCAATGGCTTTTTGATGAATGAAATTACATAGATTTTTATTTTCCTATCACAGTTTACGCAATATGTTTCTACAATGTCTCCAGAAATTGGGGAATCCTTATCCAAATCCATTGCAGTTCTAAGTAGAATGTATTCCTCAATCTCATCATTCTCATTTAGGAAGAAAAACAAGGGACCTTGATCTTTCCATTTGAAACCGCAGTCTTCACATTCAAAGTAGTCAATTGAAGCCATCTTTACACCATATCTAATAAATTAAATAAAAATAAATTAAATAAAATAAACCATATTTAATAATGTTTGTATTTTTACGAATTAAACTTTGCAAGAAGTGAATAAAAATCAGTCAATAAAAAATAGAAAAAAAGTAAATTTTGATTTGATTTGAGATTTGATTTATTATTCGATTTGATTTGAATTTGTTTTAAAAAAGAAAAAAGAAAATAAGTAGCTAAAAAGCTACTTAAATCCAAATACACTTATTCTGGTTTGCTGATTAAATCAAGTTTGCAACCAACGTTACCTTCTTTCATGTGAGGGGTTCTTAATACAGTGTCGTTGGATTTTTCAATTTCTCTTGCTTCAGCAGCTAATTTAGCAGCAGCGGAAGCGATTTCGTGAGCAGCAGCTACTAATGGGATGAAGTTTTCGTAACCTTTGGTCATGAAACATCCTTTCATGTCTAAACCTGCTACAGCGCCAGCCATTTCGTATGCAGCAATAGCTTTTGCTTTTGCGTATGGGTTTTGGAATTTAGCAGCTTCTACAGCTTTTTCAGCAGTAATAATGAGTTTAGGTAATTCGATTTCTTTACCTTCGTCTACAGCTTCGATTACACCGTCAATGGTTTTTTGTACTAATCTTAAAGCACCAGTTTCTGCTAATACTTTTAAGATGTCAGCGTTAAAGATAGCCATTTCAGTTGGGTCTAACCATTCTCTTTTTGCACCGATCATTGGGTCGGACATTACAATAATGTAACCTAAACCTTGTTCGTCCATTTCATCTTTTTTACCTTTACCAGGTGCGTCACCAATGATAATAGCAGGAAGATCTTTTTCAGATAATAATTCTCTTGCTCTAGCTGGACCAGGTGCTCCTGGGTTTGGGCTAATGAAAATACAGAAGTCAGGGTCGAATTGGTCGAGTTTTGGTACGACATCTTCAACTTGTTCAGGGTTCATTTTTGCTCCAGATCCAAATACTCTTACATCGATGTTTGGTCTGTCTGCTCTTTCGTCTAATAATAAATCTAATACTGGTGAAGTACCAATATTACCACTTTTTACGATACCAATTTTAACTACCATAATATCACAATTATATTTATAGTATTTGCTTTTTATAAAGTTAATGTTAAAAAACAAATAAAAACACTTATATAATAGAAAAATTTTTTTGAAAAATTATGTCTAGATGCTGAAAAAAATTTTCATGAAAATAAAGAACAGATAAAAAGTATTTTCAAAAAATAAGGAAAATCTAGGAAAATAAAAAAATTATGAAATTTTAAAAAAATCATGATTTCTGAAGAAAAATTTTCAATGAATTTTAAAAAAATAGAGCTATGTGTGAAATCTTGAAAAATTTTCATTTAATTTTCCAAATAATCATCAATTCTTTCACCAAATAACTTGACGTAAAATTGAATCATGAATCCCACTGAAACAGCTGCGAAAATTGTTCCTTCACGAACTCCTTCAAGATGGCCTAATAATGTTAATGCCAAAACTACTCCAATAGCTACAATGGTGATGTCAAAAAACGGCTTCACCTTACCGAAGTCTGTGTGAAGGACTTCTGCTATAGCCACTACAGCACCGTCTCCAGGAAGCATTGTGATGTCTGACTTTACTTCAATCATAAGGCCGAATGCCATTACAAGACATCCTAATATGATTAGGATCCATTGACTAAGATAATTAGTTGGATGAATGAAGTCAATGAGCAAAAGATTAAAATCTATCATATATCCGAATAGTATACATACCACCATTTGGGCCAATTGTGATAAAGTGATTTTCCTGAGGAGCACCATTTGGAATACTACAAGCAATGCATTGAAGACTATGGTGAATTCTCCTACAGTCCATGGAAAGGCAAGGCACAAGACAGCTGGAATGCATGAAATAGGGGGAGTGCCTAATTTAGACTTAAGTGATAAGGCAATCCCTAAGGACATTAAGCTTACACCAAGAACGAGCAAAACATATCTGACAATCAATTTCCTATCCATTTGAAAACCTTTCCCATAATCTTAAAAAAAACAGTTCCATTTTAACATAATTGTAAAAAAATTAGTTCCATTTTAATATAATTGGATTTTGATATTTAAAATTTTTTGATGAATGACGTTTGACGGTTGAAATTTAAAATATTTAAATGTTAAGAGAAAGAAAATATTAAAAAAGAGAACTTAGGTGAATAAAATGAAAAAAGTTAAGATAACTGCCATGAGAAAGGTCAGACATGATGACTTGATAGAAAAGTACGAAAATCCATTGGAACATGAATGTGATGTTGAATGTGGAGATGTCTTCATAGCAAATGGATGGGAAAAGCCTGAAAATTTCTGTGACAGCGCATGGGAAAGTCTTTCTCCATTTGTATTGGGATTGGCAAATGGTGCAGAGGACTTTTATGATGGATGGATGAAGAATAAAAAATCAGCTATGATTTCCTGCAATGATGGGTTCCGTCCAGTAAGCTTTTATCTTGAAACCATGGACGATGATGCGGACTAATTGAGTATAATTGATCTCAGATGAGAATTAATGCATTTTTTCTATCAGCCTTTATATCCGCCTTTATATCCACCTTTATACAAATTATATGCAACCTTTATACAACCTTTAAAAAAAAGTTATCTGTATACCTTACGGCTATCCCAAATTTTCTTAGTAGATTTGAATCCGCTTCTGCTAAGGTCTTTGGAATCAAATTCATTTATTAAATCCACCACTTTTTCTATTGCCACTTCACTGTTTTTTACAAGATCTGACTCTTTTTGTTCTGGCAGATTTTCAAATGCCTGCGGAATTTCTTCTATTTTTACTATTGGAATGTTTAATGATTTCGCCAAATCCACACTGCCATGGGTCTTATGGAATCCTTCTATCTTCAAGGATGGAATATTGAAAACACCTGCCTCAATTGTCATTCCCATACCTGCAGCATAGATGAGATGGGAAGCGGCATTCATAAAGCTTAAAAGGTCAACGTATTGGGGCAAAACCTTTATGTTAGGGGACAATACCAAATCCTGAACCATATTTCTGTCGAATCTGTAAGGTGCAATCAAGGCCTTTAGATTTAACTCTTCAATAGCTCTAATCATAGGTTCAATGTCCTCATCCTTAAGGTCTCCCCCTAAGACAACAAGGACGAATTCCTTCATTCCATATTCACCGTAGATTTCATCCTTGTCTATCAGATTGTCACCTTTGATATGATTGTCAACATACTTTGCCATAGGATAGCCTTCAATATTGACTACATTGTTTAGGTCATAATTCTTCTCAAGATGCTTCTTATAATCTTCAGCCGGAACTGTTACAAGGTTTGCCTGGGAAATGGATTCAATAGGGTTGTAGATATCCTGCTCTATATGAAGGACTGGAATCCTCAACATGTTTGCAGCAACTATTGCCTTTCTGACATCCCCTGCATTTCCTGCAGTGATCAATAAATCGATGCCTTTTCCCTTAAGTGCATTGAAGGACTTCAGGATATCTCTGGAAATGAGATAAGCCAATTTCCCCTTTGAATTTTTCTTGCCTCTCCTGCCTTCTCCAATAGAATATACGTCATCACAGTAAGGTTCAAGAAATGCCTTTGAGGATTCCCCATGATAAAGGCCTATTATATTTTTGATCTTAAAGTTCAATTTGGAGTCCTTTTCATATTCCCTCAATCTTTCAATGATTGGAATGATTGTTTTTGATGGAGTGATTTCCCCTGCAATAGCTATATTTTTAGATTCCAATTTAGACTCCATCTCTAATCCTCCTCAATCCATGGATGATGATAAATATTCCCATCAAATAGAATAGCCAAACAACCACATCAGTCGGCCCTGTTTCTATCCAGATTATGGTTTGTGCAAGCAATATGCCATAAAATGCTGTATAGATGCTCTTCTTATGACTTTGCATATAATGTAAAGCCTTCAATATAAGACCTAAGAAAAGCATTTGCATAATCATTCCTATGATTCCAAAGTCAAGCAATGCAGGACCAAAGATGGTTGAAGTGATTGAATGGTTTCTGCCGATAGTGGCTATGCCAACCAATACCCTTGGATCTGTATGTGTGAAGAATCCGGTAAGAGTGCTGTAGAACAGATTTCCCATTGTGGCAAATTGGTTTGCTATTGCCTGAGATAGGATGTTCAATGTAAATGCAGCCCTATATGACACTAACTCTATCGGATTCAATGACCAATGTTGCCAACTGATTGCTTGAACTGCAATGAACCCTACAGCCAAAAGCATAATGGCTATAGCCATGATTGCAAGAACGATGTATTTCAAGTCAACGTCTCTTGCATAATACAAGGTTATCAGTGCAGATAGCATGATTGCAATAGGTGTTGTTCTGTAGCCAGTCAGAGCAAACAGCAATAAGCCTAAAATCAGCAGAACATAATGAGAATTTCTATTGTATTTAGCTAGCAAAACGTTGATTGAAGGAAGGAATATTATGTAGGATATAAACCAAATCTTTGTTGCTGCCTTTGCCTTCAATGTTGCTGAGAATAGAGGTATTCCTCCAAGCAATGATATGTTTATTATTTGAAGGATGATTCCTACTGAAACAATTCCAACTGCAATAAGTTCATTTTTTGAATAGCTTTCAAATAAGCTTAATTTATGAGGATTTTTCAAATTGGATTTTGCATTTGAAAGATTGAATTTATTTTCCAATAGATACTTGCTAAGGCAGATGCCTAAAATAAAAAATAGCAGTCCAATTCCTATATAAAGATATAAATCAATGCTAGGAGATGGCAATTTTCCATAGAAATACCACATAGGCATGGCAATGATCAAGAATAAGATAACCATGAAAACCAGAATCAGTGGATGAAAAAGATCAAAATTTTTATTTTCCAAATTAAAATTCATAAAAATCCCCATAGTAAGTTTTTTTAGGATATATTTAGAGTTTGTATAAACTATATAATATTTTTATCTAAATGGATTTATGAATGATTATGAAACTGTTTTCCTCATCAGTGATGGAAAAACAAAATATGAAATTTTTTGATAAAAAAATAAAAATTGCAAAAAATAGTATACTTGAACAAAAAATTATTTGTTGAAAAATATACATGAGAAAAAAATTGGACTTTAAAAAACTTTTAAAAAAATATGATTTTTTGAAAATTGTAAAAAATGCTACAATAGATAAAAATATGCAGAAGTAATACAAAATTAAGAAAAATTTCTGAAAAAAAATCTTGGAAAAACTTGAAAATTTCGAAAGATCTATGAAAATTTGATGATAATATCATTTTCGCATAAGAAAATCGGGAAAAAATTTCATAAAAAAATGATATTACGCCTTCTTTGAAATGATGATGAGAATTAATTAACATGATTATGCTCTGATAATAACATTAAAAAAATTCTAAAAAAATCTCAAAAAAAGTTACACTTGAAATCGATGTCATCAAATTTATGGCTTTCAAATTGCAAAAAAATGATAATAACAGGATAACTCATTATACAGTTGAAATATATGTCTAAGAGTTACAAAAATGAAATAAGAAAAAATGCAACTCAATGATATGAAAATGCATATTACTTGAAGATAGCATGATGATGAAAAGTAGAT
>JADLKP010000341.1 GCA_016838945.1 Methanobrevibacter sp. | reverse complement strand
TGATGGGTACCCAATTTCCTGGACATTAATTGTTTTGTAAATTGGATTATATCATAAGGCTAACATGGATGCTTCCCGATATTTAGAAGGGGGCATCCATTTTGTTTTGCTTTTAATCCTGCGATTGTTGTAATAATCAATGTATTCTTCTACGGCTTTATGGAACTGTTCAAACGTTTTGAATTCTGCTTCGTGTTCATAATACATCTCGTTTTTCATTGTTCCAAAGAATGATTCAATAATACAGTTATCAAAACAGTTTCCTTTTCTAGACATAGATTGATGAATTCCCATGTCTTCTAATCTCTTATGATAAGGTTTCATTTGATATTGCCAGCCTTGATCGCTATGAAAGATTAATCCCTCTAAATGAGGAAATTTCTTAAAAGCCATATCAAGCATCTTGTTAGTTTGTTCAAAATTTGGAGACAAAGATAGATTCCAGGCAACAATATCACCACAATACATATCTAAAATCGGAGATAGATAACATTTGCCAAAAGAACAATTGAATTGAGATACATCCGTAGACCATTTCTTATTTGGACCATTCGCAATGAAATCACGATTAATAAGGTTATCCGCTAAAGAGCCAACACTTCCCATATAGGAATGATATTTTTCTTTTCTTTTGATTGCTCTCAAACCCATTTTGGTCATCAATCGGAGGACTTTTTTCTTGTTGATTACATATTCTTGATTATGAAGCTCCGCTGTTATTCTTTTAAAGCCATATCTCTTTTTATTTTCAAAGAAAATACTCTTAATCAAATTCATCATTTTACTGTTTTTGATATCTTTATCAGGATTTTTGAGTTCGAAGTAATAGGTCGCTCTTGGAAGTGAAGCCACTTTAAGTAATCTAGAGAGTTTCCATTTCTTGTGAATGGACAATAACTCTTTAATTACTTTTGTTTTTTCACCTTGGCTTCCGCGGCTTCTCTCTTTGAGACCAAGGCATCGAGTTTTTTTAAATACTCGTTCTCCATTTCTAAATATTCATTTCTTTCTTTAAGAAGTTTTAGCTCTTCTTGATCTGAAATGGATAATTTAGATTTCTTTGCTTTTTTTGCCATAACGATGTGTTTGGGTTGTCTACCTTTTTTACATTGTAAACCATCCATACCTTTTTCGTTGTATTTTCTTACCCATTGATAAAGCTGTCCAGCATATATATACGCTTCTTTCGCAACAGAAGTAATTGAATTACCCGCAAGAACTTTTGCTACTAATTCAAATCTTTTCTCGGGCGTCCAAACAATGTTAAAAGATGAATGCTTTAAACCATCTATTCCAAGATCATCATAACGTTTCACCCAATCATATATATGATGCATAAAAGTAGTTCTGTTTTTGCCGGGCGGATGATTGATATGCTCGCCATTTTTATACTTGTTGACGCATTCAAGTTTGTACTCAAATGAATATTTCATAAAAAGTACCCCTTTCCTAATGTCTAGGATTTGGGGTACCTTTCA
>JADLKP010000340.1 GCA_016838945.1 Methanobrevibacter sp. | reverse complement strand
ATTTAATTTAAAAAAAAATTCAAAAAATTTATAAGTTATTAAAATATATTTAAAAATAATAGTAATAATAATATGACTAAATTAGGTGATATCATGAATCGTTTAGAGAATAAAATAGCAATTGTAACAGGTTCAACAAGCGGAATAGGAATAGGCATTGCAAAACTCTATGCTGCAGAAGGTGCAACAGTAGTAATCTGTGGAAGAAGAGAAGAAAGAGGTCAGGAAATCGTTGATGAAATCAAAGAAGTTGGGGGAAAAGCATTTTTCCACTTTATGGATCTTGATGATGTCTCTTCAATTGAAGCATTATTCAAAGACGTTAATGAAAAATGTGGAAAAATTGACATTCTCGTCAACAATGCTGCAAATGTAAGTCTTCAAGACGGTTCTGTAACTGAACTAACTCTTGAAATGTGGGATGCAATGTTTTCCAGCGACCTTAGAGGAACATTCTTTGCAATAAAAACAGTTATTCCATACATGCAGAAAAATGGTGGAGGTTCAATTGTCAATATTGGCTCCATGGCATCAACCGGTGGAGACCTCGGTGCAACAGCATATGCTTGTGCAAAAGCAGGAATTGATATGTTAACATCTTGTGTAGCACTCCAATATGGTAAGGATGACATTCGCTGCAACTGTGTCCGTCCAGGCCTTATCGTAACCCCTCAAAATGAAGATTTGGTAGCACAAGAATTGAAAGACATCTTCCTTAGCAATATTGAAGTGAATAGATATGGTTGCCCAGAAGATATCGGACACGCATGCGTATTCTTCGGATCAGATGAAAGTGCATATGTAACAGGCCAAATCATTAATGTTGATGGAGGTATGAACTCACACGTACCTACTGTCGCTCAATTCCGTGAACTCGGTTCTAGAACCTGGTAAAAAATGAAAAATAAATTTTAATGAAAAATTTTAATAAGATTAACACCTAATATTTTTATAGGTGAAATTTCTATGACTGATGCAGAACTAGCTTTTAAAACTGGAAGCATATTTAATAAAAAGATCACTTCTTCCTTTTGGTCTTCATTTAAAGGCAAATATGGAAGGGTGCAAGTTGAAGTATTAGTATTTCTTTCAGAAGTTGAATCTGCTCAGGCATCAGAAATTGTAAAAGAATTAAATATTTCCAAACAACATGTTTCACGCATTCTTAAGGAATTCATTTCAGATGGATATGTGGAAGTTGTAGGCAATCCAAATGATAAAAGGGCAAATCTTGTATCAATCAGTCCATTAGGACAAGAATTCTTAAATGAACATATTGAAATAAGTAATCAGACTTTTGATGATATTGTATCAAAAATGAATGAAGAAGAGAAAAAGAAATTCCTTGATGCAATGGACACTATATATACCATACTCAACAAGGTAGAATAAAACAATTAAATAATAGATTTAAACATGCTTTTTATAAATTAAAATAAATTTTAAATAAAATAGCTTTTAAATAAAATAAATTTTAAATAAAATAACTTTTAAATAAAATAA
>JADLKP010000339.1 GCA_016838945.1 Methanobrevibacter sp. | reverse complement strand
TTTGACGCTTAAATATACTAATAATCTGTGAATTACAGAAGCCTCTATGCCGTTTTTTTATGCGATTTTTTTTACTGAATTTTTACTTGCGAAACTTGAATAATTGAAAACAACTATACGCCGTCAATCATATATACTGACAGCATCACTGCAATATCATGGTTCTATAACAAGAAAACCTCTTCAAAAAAAAGAAATCCGGAACTGAAGAAAGCTGAGGTGTTTTTACAAACCATATCTTATAAAGTGGACAAAATGACAGTTCGCCATTGGGATAACAAAGGTTGGGGGGAGACGCCAGCCGATTTCGAAAACAAGTCTAAAAAAAGAGACAAGCGATGAATTTGATTATTATTAGAGTTTCGGCATTGCCCATCTGTGAAGACCGGCAATGCCATTTATTATTAAAAATATAAAGATGGCATACAAGAAATCAGATAAGGAAAGATACATTCAAATACGGGAGGAAGACTACTTGACTCTTGTGGAAGATAGTATGGTATTGAACGCTCTTAAAATTGCAGGAGTGGAGGAATTACCAATATTTCAGAGTATCAATAGCATCCTGGAGAGTGGCCGTGTCGAAATACATATCTATCCTGTAAAGAAAAAATACAGGTAAATCCTATTTAAAATAATAGACTAAAATACTCAATGTATAGCCATATGAACGGCTAATTCTGAATACTTTAGTCTATTTTACCTTACCCTAGAAAAAAATCTCATTATCAGGGCATTCAATTAAAACAAACAATATATCTTTGCACTCAGGTAAATTAAGTTATAAACCATGCCCATGTATGACCTTATGTAGGTTTTAGGGTATTTCCTGATCTATTGACCTTTGATCTACAGTATGTTAGTTAATTTAAGGACTGTTCCGTTGTGAAGTAGGCTTTTCTGTTTATATATCTGCTACGCCTTTATGAAATTCTTTCTCACAGCGTTATTGTCGTATATTTTATCCTCGCTTAAAACCCAACCCATTTCTTCAGGTTTTTGTGAGAATAGTGATATTCCCTTTTCGAGAGTTTCGGGAATATATGTGATAATCATTTCATCAATTAAATCATTATCGAGAAGCATTGATGTTAGTTCGGCTCCACCGACAAGCCAAATATCCTTCCCGTTCTCAGCTTTAAGTTTAGAGATTGCTTCAATAGCATTTTCGGTAATGAAATTCACTCCTACCTTTTCCATCATCGGATTGCGCGTAACAACATAGACATTTTTATCCTCATATGGCCAGAGAATATCCATTATTCGCATATTGCGATAAGTATTACCGCCCATTATAACGGTATCGACCGAATCTACAAAGTTTTTGTGATCTTCTTTCGAGGGAACGGGATAGCCGATTAACCAATCCAAATCGCCGTCTGGTGGAGCGATATAACCATCATTCGATGCCGTAATGTACAATTTCAACTTTTTCATGCCCTTATTCTTTTATAAATTCATCCTTCAAGAACATTCGCCAGACTAAAAAAGAAGCGTGGAGCTCACGCCATTTCAAAGTAG
>JADLKP010000050.1 GCA_016838945.1 Methanobrevibacter sp. | reverse complement strand
TTATTATATCTTTTTTTATTATTTTTTTATTTGCACTTTGCATTTTTAAAAGCAAATTAATTTTTTTAGATATTATTTAGGAGTATGTAATTATGGAAGATTTTTTACAATTAGCGGAGGAGAGATATTCAGTTAGACATTACTCTCCAAAAGAAATTGAAAGCGAAAAACTAGATAAAATATTAAGAGCAGCTCAAGTAGCACCAACTGCTGCAAATTACCAACCTCAAAGAATTTTTGTTTTGAAAAGTGAAGAAGCATTAGAAAAAGCCAGATCCGTTACTCCTTATTGCTTCAATGCACCTATAGTTTTATTGATTTGTTATGACAAGGATGTTTCATGGAAAGCAGTTGATGGTCATGATTCTGGTATTGTTGATGCAAGTATTGCAATAACTCAAATGATGCTTGAAGCATGGGATTTAGGTATTGGTTCCGTTTGGGTAAGAGGTTATGATAAAAGGGTTTTAGATGAAGTGTTTGATTTGCCTTCCAATTTAGAGTCAGTAGCTCTTCTTCCTATAGGATACCTTTCAGAAAAAGCAAGACCTGCACCTCTTCATGCAAGAAAATATCCTATTGAACATTTTGTTAAAGAGCTTTAAAAATAATTTCATTTATTTTTTCTCTTTTCTCTTTTTTTAGAAATAGTTTTTTCATATTTTTCAAGGCATTTTAATTTTTTAATTTAATAC
Source organism: Methanobrevibacter sp. (assembly GCA_016838945.1). Lineage (GTDB taxonomy): Archaea > Methanobacteriota > Methanobacteria > Methanobacteriales > Methanobacteriaceae > Methanobrevibacter. The sequence continues at coordinate 11,232 of JADLKP010000050.1, read as the reverse complement.
CTGCAACAATTGCTTGTCCTAAGGATACTGATCCGTCTCCAGGACATGAGTTGATGTGCTGAATAAATTCGAATCCCTCATTTTCAACATATTCCTTGATATGTGATGTGATTGCTTCGTTATAGAATACTCCGCCAGTTGCACCTATTGTTTTAATTCCTTTTTCTCTTGCAGATTCAACTGCAAGTTTGGCAAGTCCTACACTCACTGCTTTTTGTCCTGCAACTGCAATCTTATGAAGGTCTTCTCCTTCCTCTATTTTATCTACAAGATATCTCATAATCGCTGTTGTATCAAGAATCTTTCTGGTGCCGTTTTCATCTTCGTATTCCTTGATTATTATTGGGAAATCCTCGAGAGTGTCCTCTTCCTTGTAATCATATGCATAGGATTCCAATTTCATGGAAGCCTCTCCTTCATAACTTCTTTTGTCACAGATGTGGAGTGCAGTTGATACTGAATCAAGAACTCTTCCAGTACTTGTATTTATTCCAACATTGAGATTGGTTTCCATTTGCTTAAAGAGGCTTTTTATTTCAATTGCACCATGTTGGAATGAACTAATATAATTCTCATTGAGCAATTCCTTAATGTAATCTTCAGTGTACTTTTCATTTTCATAGGCACTGTTTGGATTTGCCAATATTGATGCCATCATTCTTGCTGAGAATTTAGTGCATAAATCTCCACCAGGCATCTTTTGAGGCATTAGGGAAGCGGTTCTTTCATATTCCTTGATGTTTGTGTATAATATTTCTCCTCCCCAAGAGTTTCCGTCTCCACCGTATCCTACTCCATCAGCAGCTATTATGATCATTTCATTGTTTTGGTCATTTGTGTAATGGTCATTCAACAGTGAAATTCCATGAGCATGATGGTGCTGCACTGGAATAAGTGGACAATCATATTCTTCTGCATATTCCTTTGCCAATCTTGTTGTAAAGAATTGTGGATGCAAATCGCAAGCTATTGCATCGAAACTGTCTGTTTTTGTAATTCTCATCATATGCTTGATGGCTTCTTGCAGGAATTCATAGGTTCTGTATTTGTTTGTATTTCCAATATGCTGTGATACATATGCCTTTGAATTCTTAAGGATTGTAAATGTAACATCAAGTTCAGGACCAAGAGCAAGGATATTGAGATTGTCGAATTCAGGATTAAGATTTGTGTATTTCCCCTTCAAGTCATAAGGTTCTGGAGTGTATCCTCTGGAACGTCTTATGAAAGCAAGCTCATTGTTTCTGAATCTTGCAACAGAGTCGTCGCATCTATTCAATATTCTTCTGTTGTGAATGAGGTAATAGTCAGCTATTGTATCGAGGTTTTTGAGTATTTCCTCATTTGTAATCATCATTGGCTCTCCAGGAACATTTGCGGAAGTCATAATGTATGCTGGAGTGTCAGTATGGTTGAACAATAAGTGATGCAAAGGAGCATATGGCAACATAACTCCAATGTTATGCAATCCTGGTGAAACGGATTGTGCAAAATCATAGTTTTCATTCTTTTTGAGGATGACGATAGGCCTTTCCTTTGACAATAATGTTTCCTCTTCAGCTTCAGATACCATTGCATATCCCTTTACGGTTTCAATATCTGGGCTCATCACTGCAAATGCCTGATTTTCTCTGCCTAATCTTTCCCTTAAAAGATTTACAGTATCTTCCAACATAACATTGGCGACCAAATGTGTTCCACCAATTCCCTTAATTGCAAATATCTTGCCTTCATCGAGGAGTTTTGCAGTTTCTTTTAAAGGGTCTTCACAATCAACCTTAACTGGAGTTTGATCATCATTCTTATATAATTCCAAGGACGGTCCACAGACTTCACAGCAGCTTGCTTCTGCGTGATAACGTCTGTCAAGAGGGTTTTTATATTCCACTTCACAGTCCTCGCATAATGGGAAATCATCCATAGTGGTCTTGTCCCTATCGTATGGAACGTTTTCAATCACGGTAAAACGTGGCCCACAATCTGTACAAGCATTGAAAGGATAATTGTATCTTCTGTTGTTTGGATCGTTTATTTCCTCTAAGCATTTATCGCAGATTGCTAAATCCGGCGGAATGACAGATGTTCCTGAGAAACTGTCTGAACTTTCCTTAATTGTAAAATCAGCATATTCATCATCATCTTCAAGTTCTTCAGTTTCTAAGTTGTTTATTTTAGCTATTGGTGGAAGTTCATTTTTGAGCTTGAATATAAAGTCAGATATCTGTTCGTTGGAACCTTGGATTATTATTTCAACCACATTTCCCAAGTTTCTTACATAACCTGTCAATTCCAATTCAGTAGCTATCCTATATACGAAGGGTCTGAATCCTACTCCTTGCACTATCCCTTCTACCAATACCTTTTCAGTTTTCACTTTTCCACCGTAAATAAAATTAATATGATAAATAAGTTTTAAAAATTAATAAATAAAATTTTTAATTAAAATTATTAAATAAGATTCAATAAATAAAATTTAATAAATAATCAATATAATAATTATATATTATAGTAATTATAAATCTTTTTAATATAATATTTTCGATTTTAGTGATTATTTATTTAAGAACCAAGTTCTTAAGTTAGAAATAAATTTATAATTTATTTCTTTATTTTATAATTTGTTGTGATAAAATGAAAGAAATTCTTAAAAGTCTTGCTGAAGGTGAAATTTCAATTGAGGAATGCGAGACTCTTTTAAAGGCTGAAAGCATTAGGGAATTGGATGAGTTGGCTAAGTTTGACACTTCCCGAAAGGATAGGACTGGCTTTCCAGAAGCTATCTTGGCAGACAGCAAAGATTATGATGATTTGTTAACCATCATCAAAAGATATTTGGAGAAAGAGTCAAACAATAACGGGGATTCAGATTCAATTGAATTGAAAGACAATATCATTATTACAAGATTATCTGAAGAAAGATATGGGTTATTAAAAAAGGATTTGGATTATTTGCTTGAAAAGGGAATCAAATTTGATTACAATAAGAGAGCAAAGATTCTGATAATCTATAAGGATTCTTTAGTTGACTTCAATCCTGAATACGGCAAGGTAGGGCTTTTGACTGCTGGAACCTCTGATATTCCTATTGCTGAAGAGGCAAGGGTTGTAGTGGAACAGGGAGGCTGTGAGGTCATCAGCTCATATGACATTGGTGTTGCAGGAATTCATAGGCTGTTCCCACAAATCGCCCATATGGTGGAAGAGGATGTCTGTGCATTTATCGTTTGTGCAGGAATGGAAGGGGCATTGCCTTCTGTTGTTGCTGGTTTGGTGGATGCTCCTGTAATTGCGGTTCCAACTTCTGTAGGTTATGGTATTGGTGCAGATGGTAAGGCTGCATTGTATTCAATGTTGCAGTCCTGCGCTCCTGGTTTATCCGTTGTAAATATTGATAATGGATTCGGTGCAGGAGTTTGTGCTTTAACCATTGCTAAGGGGATTGCTAAAAAAGTAAGAATGTCTAAAGATTAATTTAATTATTTTTTAGTCATATTTTTTTAATTTTTAATTATTTTAAAACTTTAATTATATTAATTATTTTCACTATATTTTTAAATTGTATTTGCATTTGGTGTTTATATTGATTTTTAGAGATTTTAATCCAAAAATTCATGATGTCTATAAAGTGGCTGAACTCATTTATGATGTTGATTTTAGGACATTCAAGCATGTTTTCAAATCAAAGGATGAAGGTGTGGAAGCTATTAAGAACCGGTTGCTCCTAATTGATTTTGCTGAAGACAGTGAAGTGGATGAAAATGATCTCTTCTATGTCTTTTTTGACGATGAAGACAAGGAAGAAAAAGAGATTATTGGTATGTTCAATGGTGGAAAAGGAGTGCAGCATTCCCTTTTTGGAGACATTAAAAATCAATTTAAAACACTTGGATTCACCGAAGCTTTAGCTCTTTCCAAAGTGTCCTTTATGGATAATTTTGTTTTGGTTGATGTTGAAGATGATGATTTTTACATCTGTGAATTGGCAATCTGCTCAAATCAAAGAGGAAAAGGCTATGGTACAGAAGCCTTGGATCAATTGATTCAACTTGCAAAGGAATTGGATTGCAAAAGGGTGGTTTTGGATGCAGACTTTAGAAATGATGGTGCATTCAGATTATACAGTTCTAAAGGATTTAAGGTATTCAAGAAAAAATCATTTGGTATTCCTGGTAAAAAAAGAGGGATGCGCAATATGGAATTGATCTTAAAATAATCTATTTTTAAGTTATTTTTAAGTTATTTTTAAGCTATTTTAAGCTATTTTAAGCTATTTTTTAACTTTTTATTTTTCTTACTCATCTGATGAGTTCATTAAATTTTTCATATTTATTTTAATTCGTAATCTATAAAACTAATTATTTTTCAATAAAAAAAAGAAGAGATAAATGGAAATTATTTTCTTCTTCTTTGGAACTCTTCCAAGATTTCATCATAACTGACTCCTTTGTACACTAAAAGGAGCAATGTGTGGAAAATCAAATCAACAGATTCATAAACCAAATTTTCATCATTTTTTGATGCAATGAGGGTTTCTCCACATTCTTCAGCTATTTTTTCAAGGATTTTGTCTTCTGCCTTTTTATCGCTATCTTTCATGATGTTTGAAGTATATGAATCTATATGTGAGTCTCTACGACTTTCCAACACTTTGTATACTTCCCTAATGATCTCATCATTTGCCATGGTTTCACTCCTTTGCTTTAACAATTTTAGTTATTTTAACTGTTTCTTTTTTGCATTACTTCTTCTTGGTGCTTTTTCTGATTTGAAGTTTTAATGGTTTCAGTTAAAGCTATTAAAGGATGTTGGTCATCATCGATAATGGTAATGTCATTGAAGCTTCTCAATCCTTGTTTTTCAGCGGTTTTTTCCATTCCTAATGTGATGTCCTTATTGAAGTCAACTACATAGGAATCAATCTTGTCCAAACCTAATTGCACAGTTGCAACAGCCCTGTGGTGACCGTCAACAAGAATATATCTGTCTCCGGTTTTAACTACGATGGTAGGTTCTGCTAATCCTTTTTCAAGTTCGTAGGTTCTTCCTTGCAATTCATCAGCATAAACCCTATCTTGAGTAGGTTTTATCTTTTCAACAGGTACCTCTTCTCTTGTCAATGTGGTTTTGATGTCATAGAGCTTTTCCATGGTTTCCCTGAATGCACTTACTTTAGTTGGAGTGGACCTTTCAATATGTGACCTAACAATATCCGTATTGGTCATGATTCCTTTCACATGTCTTTCCTTATCCACTACAGGAAGTCTTGAGATTCCATGCCTGAACATTACTCTTGAAGCATCATTGATGTGCATATCTTCTCTTGCAACAATTACTTCCTTAGACATTATTCCGCTGACATATTCAGTTTCCCAGTCTTTCAGCAATAAGTCGTAAGCTGTTATTATTCCGACGATCTGTTGGTTTTCATCTACAACCGGATAACCGTCGTGCTTTGTTTCTTTCATTAATTGAATTACATCTTTATTAAGTGTATCATATCTTACAGTATATACATTCTTTGTCATGTAATCCTTTACTGTAGTCTTTTCCGCATCCATTATCTCACCTTTATGATACAATTTATAAATGTCAGTTCATTATTCTTCAAGTAATTCCTTAAGGATTTTTACAGTTTCTCTTGGGTCTGCTTTTCCTTTTGTCAACCTCATTACTTGGCCCATCAAGAAGTTCAATGAAGCTTTTTCACCATTGTGGTAATCGTCTACAGCTTTTGGATTTTCTTCAACTGCTTGTTTTGCTGCAGCTTTTACTTCATCATCTTTTACAACACCAATCAATCCTAACTCTTCAGCAATTGCTTTTGGAGTTTGTTTGTTGTTTGGCATTTGTTCAATGATTCTTTGACCTGCTTTGGTGGTGATTTCCTTATTTTGGAGCATAGTGAATAATTCAATCAAATCATCCGCTACAATTCCACTGTCTGCAAAGTCAAGCTTATTGTAAGTCAATACCCTTTTAAGTTCGTCTCTCATCCATTTAGCTGCAAATTTAGGGTCAACTTCTTTAGCAACTTCTTCATAACATTGAGCTAAATCAAGCTCAGATGTTAGGACTTTTGCAGATTCTTCATCAATGCCGTATTCTTCCACAAATCTTTTAACTTTGTTGTGTGGTGCTTCAGGCATTACATCAAGAACCTTATTGATTTGATCATCGCTGATTTTCATTGGAGGCAAATCAGGATCTGGGATGAATCTGTAGTCATCTGCATTTTCCTTATCCCTCATTGAAACGGTGATCATTTGTGATTCTAAGAAAGCTCTGGTTTCCTGTTTAACTTCACGGCCTCTTTTCAAGAGATTTTTTTGTCTGATTACTTCAAAGTTCAAAGCTTTGTATGCACCTTTGATGGAGTTGATGTTTTTCATTTCCACTCTGTTTCCACCATTGATGGAAACGTTTACATCTGCTCTCATGGTTCCTTCTCCACGAGCTCCACCGCTGTATTCCAATACTCTAATAAGTTCTTTCAAGAAGTTACGAGCTTCTTCCGGTGAGTGCATATCAGGTTCAGTAACAATCTCGATAAGTGGGATTCCAGAACGGTTAAAGTCTACAATACCTCTATCAGGTTTGTATTGTCCAGGGTCTTCTTCCATGTGAATTTCTCTGATTCTGACACCATTCAATTCTCCTTCGTAACCTATAGGTACAGAGGTTTTCTGATATCCGCAAGGCAAGTCAGGATAATCATAGTGTTTTCTCATGAAATAAGTAAAGTTCTTATCAATTTTACAGTTAAGCATTAATGAAATCATTAAAGCATTTTCAATTGCTTTTTCATTTGTTGGAAATGGTTTAGCGCCTGGCTGATTTAAACATACGGGGCAAACATTTGTGTTTGCTGGTGCTTCCTGATAGTTTGTAGGACAGTTACAAAATAATTTTGAGTCAGTTTCAAGCTGTACGTGAATCTCAAGTCCACACATCATATTTACGTCTATATTAATCCCTCCAAGGATTTTTAATATTTTTTATTTTAATTAATTTAGATTAATTTTAGTTAAATAAGAATAATTAGCTAACTAATTAGTTACTATAAGAATTGTTAGAAAAGTTATATTAATTAACTATAAATTCATATTATGTTAATTTATGTACTATTATATTTATAAAGATTATCTTTATATGGAATATTATGGATGGATTTTTTATATCGCTTTTATAGAATTTTTATAGTGCACTTATAGAATTTTTATAGGCACTTATAGAATTCCTATAGTGCACTTTAGAATTTTATTAGTATTTCTATAGTGAATTTTTGGTGTATTTTTTAGATTTCTTATTTGTATTTGTTCTTCAAGGAATCTTTTATGTATCTTTTAATGTATTGATCAAGTTCTGGACTGACTTCACTTTTTTCAGGACCTAATTTGCTTTTATCGGTAAATGTTCCCTTAAGGGTTCTTCCAGTCCATTTGACTTCCTCTTCTACTCTTTTACCATATTTTGTACCGAACATCTTGAAGAGAGGGAATTTTGTTATTCCATTTGCTCCACTTAAAATAAGTATTCCTATATTTGCTAAATTGTCAGTCCATGTTCCGCAGATTATCTCCAAATCAGGGAATTCAAGCCTTATTGTAGACACCACTTTAGCATAATATAATGATGCAGGTTGGGAGCTGTTTACATATTCGGTTTCTGGGTGAGGATTTAAGGAATAGAAGATCACTCTATCAATCTTATGTTCCCTAATGTAATCCTTTAGATATTCCACATCTTCGAAGCTTTCTCCAAGACCAAGTATTATTGTGATTGCTTTCCTGAATCCAAGATCTCCTGCTGTATCCAACATATCACTTATTTGATCAAGTGGTTTGCTTGGACAGACTATCTTTTGAAACTCTGGATTTGCAGCTTCAACCGCTCCTGTAATGCCTTTTATCTCAGTTCCGTATTCCTCCAATTCAGAGGTGATTCCGGTATTGAGCCATACTCCATCGCCAGTGATTGAGTGTATGTTTTCAGCTATTGATTTGATTTCCTGAGTTGTAAATGATTTGTATCCTCCAGAGAGGAATTCTATATTCCATCCGAGTCTGCTGCACATTTCAGCTTCTGCCAATATGTTGTTTACTCTACGTTTAGCCTTGGTCGGATCTTTGATTTTGTTCTTTTGAGTGCTCATATAGCAGAATTTGCAATCGCCCTTATCGCACCACCATGATAAGAAAACAGCTCTTTCAAGACTTATTTCATCATATCCCTTTTTTAAGCTAAGATCGTTGGCTTTTGTAATCAATTCAAGTGTTTCAGTGCTGTTTATATTGTTCATGGTTTTCGCCTTTGGTCTTTAATTTCTTAATTATTAATTATTTCTTTTTATCTTCCATTTCCTTTATTTATTTATAATATATTCTTATATATTAAATTTTGTAATATAATTTTATAAATATAATTTTATAGGGTTATTGCAATGATCTTTTGCAAGGGTTATATCCATGTATATTTATATGGAATTTTATATTTAGGTTTGCAATGCTTATCTGACTTATCTAATAGAAACATTTATATACTATGTTAATCAACATATTATTACTGTATTATTGCAGATATTTTTTTATAAAACTTGATTTGCAAGCATGGGTTATTATGCCGTCGTAGCTCAGTAGGTAGAGCGTTCGGCTGTTAACCGATTGGTCACAGGTTCGAGCCCTGTCGACGGCGCTTTTGGGCCCATAGCTTAGCCAGGTAGAGCGCTCGGCTCATAACCGGGATGTCATGGGTTCGAATCCCATTGGGCCCATTGCACAATTAAGTTTTATTGCATTCGTATTTTATGCTCCGATGGTGTAGTCCGGCCAATCATTTCGGCCTTTCGAGCCGAAGACTCGGGTTCGAATCCCGGTCGGAGCATTTTTTATATTTGAAAGATTTTTGGGAATCTCCTTCCCTCTCTTAGCAGCGGGGGTGTCCGAGCGGCCAAAGGAGACAGGCTTAGGACCTGTTGACGCAGGTCTACCAGGGTTCGAATCCCTGCTCCCGCATAATCTTTTTTTGTTTTTATATTGGTATTTAACTGCCGGGGTAGGGTAGGCGGTCATCCTACGGGACTGTGGATCCTGTGACTCGGGTTCAAATCTCGGCCCCGGCCCCATTTTTAAACTTTTTTTTTAAACTTTTTTATAATATAATAATAATAATAATAATAATAATAATAATAATATTTCAATGTAATTACCTTATCTTTGTTATTTTGTAATCTTAACGGATTTCCAATGATTTCTATTCTTGATATTCTTTCAAATATCTAACAAAAAATCTTTTAATTTTTTCAAATATTTTACAAATATTACTTTTCAAATGCTCTAACTGCTTCTATTTATATATAAAAAAATAAACTAAAAGTATTAAGGTTACATTTAAAGCGGGTTTTAATATGGCTAAAAAAGGTTCAGCGGAAGAAAGAGATTTAGTTCATAAATTATGGGATAGAAATTTTGCTGCTATGAGAGCTCCAGCATCTGGAGGGGCTACTAAAAAACCATTGCCAGATGTTATTGCAGGTAATGGCAAGATTTACTTAGCTATTGAAGTAAAGACAACTACTAAGGATAAGATTTATATCGATCATCCTCAAATAGATGCTTTGATTGAGTTTTCAGAGACTTTCGGTGCAAATCCATATCTTGGCGTTAAATTCAAATACACTAAATGGTTTTTCTTATCTCCAGATTTAATAGAAAAGACTAGGAATGGAAATTATAAGGTAGAAAAGGATTATTGTTTAGAAAAAGCATTCGAGATTGATGAAATCTGTGGTTTTGATAAACAAGTTAAATTTTAATCTTTATTCTTTTTTTAAATAATTAAAACTATTTATTTTTCTATTTTAATTGTTCTTTATTATTTTTTAATCATTTTATAAATGCAATGTCTATTTTTATTAGTTTAACTATTTTTTATTTTAACAATAAGTTTATATATTATTAAAACATACTTTATAATACTGTATTATTATTTATGCCAAGATAGCTTAGAGGCGAAGCGGTTGGCTGCAGACCAATTACACGGGAGTTCAAATCTCTCTCTTGGCTTTAGGTTAACATATCAAATATGTTAATCTCATAAGTATGGGGTTATGGTGTAACCTGGCATCATCTGGGACTCCAGTTGTCTTTGAAGAAAAACGCGTAGTCTGATGATCAGTATAAATTGGTTATGTGATGACCAATTGGAGTACTGAGGCAAGAGAAATCCTAGGATCGGGGTTCAAATCCCTGTGACCCCATTTTTTACTTACTTTTTTTATTTAGTTTTTTCAATTTTACTTATTTCATAGTTTATTTTAGTAGATTTACTCATATTTTATTATTTTTTTCAATTTTAGATATTTTATATTTTATTTTAGATATTTTATAGCTTATTTTAGGTAAATTTATTTACTATTTTTTAAAAATTATTAATAAAATACTAATTATTAAGTGATATTATGGAAAAAATCAATAATGTTTATTGTATTGAAGGAATAATGGCTGATTCTAATTCTTATTTAATTGACAACACTGATTCAGATTCAGAATATAAGTATATTCTTGTGGATACTGGAACTGGTCAGAGCAATTCAAACTTATTTTCACACATCAGAGAGATTGGAATTGAACCTGAGGATATAGATTTGATTGTGAATACCCATTGTCATTATGACCATGTTGGTGGAAATGATTTTTTCCCAAATGCAAAAATTGCCATTCATAAAGTGGATGCTATAGCATTAAGGGATCCGGATAGTGAATTGACAGTTTCCTCTTTATTTGGTTCAATTGTAAGGAAGCATGATGTGGATATTGAACTTGAAGAAGGAGATAAAATAGCTAATTTTGAAGTTATAAACACTCCCGGACATACCAAAGGGGGAATATCATTATACGATGGTGAGATTCTTATTAGTGGAGACACCATTTTTTCCAATGGTGGGGTAGGTCGTATGGATATTGGTGGAAGTCCAATTGACATGAAAGAATCTTTGATGCGTTTAAAAGAATTGGATGTTGAATACTTGCTTCCAGGACATGGGCCTTGGGTAAAAAACGGCAATCAACATGTAAAAATGTCATGTATGAATATGGGAATAATGTAATTTTATTAGATTATTCTCTCTTTTTTTAAATTATAAACGGTATAAAGATAGTTTTTTTTCAAAAATAGTTTTTTTTAATTAATATAAAATTCAAACGGTATAATATTAGTCTTTTTTTTTAAAATAGT
>JADLKP010000049.1 GCA_016838945.1 Methanobrevibacter sp. | reverse complement strand
TAAAAAAATTATTAAAATCATTTATACAATAAAATAAATCCATTTAAATAAAAATAAATTAAGGTTACTTAAACAAAAATAAATCAAAGCCATTTAATTATAAAAAATTAAAAAAAGATGAGTTTATGAAAACTCATCAATAAAATTGATTTAAGCAGTCCATCCGCCGTCTGCAGTAATTACTGCACCATTGACTAAAGATGCCTCGTCAGATGCCAAGAATAATGCAAGTTCTGCAATTTCTTCTGCTTCACCCATTTTTGGATTCATTTCAACAAATGGTGCAACGGCACCATAACCCTCCATATCCATTTTTGCAGGGTCCATAGTAGATGCAATCTCAGTATTCACTCCACCTGGAGCAATGACATTACAGCGAATGCCCTGTTTAGCATATTGCCAAGCAGCACTTTTAGACATACCGATTACGGCATGTTTAGATGCAGTATATGCAGTACCGCTTACTTTACCGTATAATCCACCAATTGAAGCAACTGTTACAAGAGATCCTCCACCTTTTTCAAGCATTTTAGGAATAACTGCCCTATAAAGTCTCATAGGTCCGGTCACATTAACGTCAAAGACTTTGTCCCATAATTCATCATCAACATTAACAATAGTCTTAAAATTATCCATAATTCCTGCATTATTAACAGCTATATCAATTTTCCCAAATTCTTTAATAGTCAAATTGATCAATGCATCAATGTCTTCTTGTTTGGAAACATCTCCTGCATAATAAATGGCTTTTCCGCCAGTATCTTCAATTTCTGCAACTAAATTTTCCAATCTTTCCTCACGTCTTGCAAATAAGACTACAGATGCCCCTTCCTGTGAAAAGAGTTTAGCCATAGCTTTACCCATACCTGCAGTAGCACCGGTAATAATTGCAACTTTATCTTCTAACCTTGCCATTTTCATCACCAAAGTACAACCTACAATACTAAACACAACCGATAAAAATGAAAAGGAAAATAAAAAAAATAGTTTAAAATTATAGGTTGTTTATAAGATTTATCTTGGATACTTAATATAAATTTTTCCTTTTTATTAAATTAGATATTAATATTATTAGCATTTAGTATAAAATGACATTGTTAAAAAAAAAGGCAATGCTAAAATAAAATGGAATGACAAAGATAAGAAAAAATAAGAAAAAATAAGAAAGGTTATCACAATAAGTGATAACATCATAATACGGTTGCAACCAAATAATACAAAATTGAAGTTACGGAAGGAACGGTAAGGTTGTCAATTCCACCATAACTGATAGCTTCTGCAACAGTTGCAAGTGCAGAAATAATCAAAATGTACCAGAAGTTAAGTTCTGGAAGGGCATATCCCATTGCACCATAGAATACCCATACAAATACGGAAAGAACTGCAGTTACTGCAAGCATTGCAAGGGAACCTGCAAGGGTTTTTTCTCCACCAAAGATGTGGTATTTGATTCTGCCCCATTTTCCACCGACAAGAGCTGCAAATCCATCACCGTATACTAAAGGAACAATAGCCAATGCTACAATCCAAAGCAAGTTAGGATCGATTAATATTGGGTAAATCAAGAGTAAGATTGACCAAATCAATGCATAGAAGAACAATCCTAATGCATGGCCAGACTCAGTAACGCTGTTCTTAATTTTAATAGGTGAATAATCTGTAAGGAAGAAGAGCGCAACAGTTACCGGCAAAGTAATGAATAAAAGCATGATCCATGGATTGGAGAAGAATGGCATAGCAAAGATCATATTACCTACCATAATGTGCAAAAACTTACGTGATACTTCAGGTTTACTTTTTAAAACCTTTTCCGCCAATATAAAGATTACAACAACATAAAGATAAACAATAATTAAAGCAATCATATCTGAAAACAACATAATATCTACTCTCTAAAACAAAATAATGATTAAATAGATCATAAATAATAAAAATAATGAAACAATGAAAGTTAAATTAATTAAGAAGTCAGAAGGATAAAAAATAAATGTCATAGACCTTATCTATCATCTATAACATTATGTGTTCTGTCATCATCATATTCCCCGTATTCACAACCGGCATTTTCTATTTTTATATGGTCGATTAGGGTTCCATCCTTTTTCATCAATTTGATTTCACCGTAACCGCTTCCACCATTCCAAAGACGGGTGTGAAGTTTTTTACCGGTAGGAGCTTCATAGTTGAAAAGCATCATTTCATCACGCTTGCAGTATAGTTTCAATTCAAGCTTGCTGTTCCAATTACTGCAGTTGATATACCATTCATTATCTATTTTCCCTTCTTTAAATCCGAAATCGACTCTTACATTATTCCAGAATCTTGCAAAGTTGTACTCATACATCTTTCCTTCATAATAGAATCCAATCAATAGCTTACGAGGAAGGGAAATGCCGAATGCCTTAGGTTTTCCACCACCAGCTTCAAAAGCGGAATTATTAAGTTTTTTGCCTGTGATTAAACTTGTTAAATTACAGGAGGATATCCATAACCAAGGGCTTGTAAAGTCTCCACCCCAGTTTTTATCTGCATATCCGAAGGATTTTTCAGGAATTACTTCATACTCAACACCATCCAATTCAACGGTTCCACTATATTGAGTCTTGATTCCTTCAGCGTGCCAAAACATTTCAAAAGCATTTATTTTTCTAAAGAAACTGTTAGCACCATAACCTACATTAAAAGTAATTTGTTTATCGATATCCAAATCCCATTTCATTTCTCCTGCATCAGACATATATTCAGGATGATCACGTGCTTCATCTTCAGTGACTTTACAGTAACCTGTCATATGAGTTTCAGTCAAGCTGTATTCTCCAATCTTAATGTCCAATTTATCATCAGGACATTGAAAGTCTTTCATGGAATAGAAATTATGAATCTGTTTAGGATCTTTTCCATATGCTCCTACTTTTAACATGCAGTAAGATGGTCTTTTTCCTGCTTCAATGTTTTTAGGGTCTTGACCTAAGGTAGGTTCATCTTCAGCCAAATCAGGGTTACAAACGAAGTATTCTATAAAGAATGGTCTTGGTTCCCCAGTTTCCTTATTGTAAGCAGTGAAAGAATGCCACCACCAGTCATAACCTTGCTTAGCAAGGGGACCTTTCAACATATAATGGTCTCTTTTCAAATCACTTTTATTCATTAAAAATCCTCCAAAAAGAAATAATGTAAATCATTTAATAATTTTAATAAACCCTATAAGCAATGAGTTAATCATTACCTAATTATACATTAAAATAATAATTAACTTGCATAACCTTATAAATTAATTTATATTATCTTTATAATAAATAGTTTATTATTTAAATTGGAAAAAGTCAAAAAATAGAAAAAATGAAGAATTTGATAAATGAAACGATGCAAATTAAAAGTCTAATTAAATAAAAAACAGTTAAAAACAGTTAACAGATAAAACATTTAAAAGATAATGATGTGATTATTGAAAATCCTCATTATCATCGATCAAACCAAAGCCCATTGCTTTTGATGAACTATGATCAATAAGGTGTGCAATGAATTCATCTAATGAAACTTCCTCATCTTCACTTAAGATATCCGCTTCATCAGGAAATGTTTCCGGATCTAAGGTAAAGCTTAGCTCATCTTGATTTTGGATAAGGATTTTTATAAAATCTTCTACTGAAATCTCACGGGACTCTCCAGGTTTCATGTCAAAGATGTCTAAAACTGAATTTGCATTGCAGACATCAAATTCAATCTCATGAGGAAGCTCAGCAATTTCCCCTTCCAATACAGGACCGCCAATATCCATATATGATTCATCATCAATAACATCAAATGATTGGTTTTCAATAAACGGATTTTCAAATCTGAGACTAACCCCATCATCACCGGATAAGTCCAAATGAACCTCTTCATCTTCAAAAGCATCTATCTGTTCATAGAAATGTTGGAACAACACCATTTCAACTTCATCAACAATGCTTGAAATATTTTTGACATCTCTCCAGTTTTGGGAGTTGATTACAAATGCGCAGAAGTCATCAATAGCAGAAATGACAGATTTATATCTATTTAGATCTTTTTTATACAATCTATCACATTCAATTAAAGTATTTATTCTAGTTGTCTCACTTACCAATCTCTTAATCCAAATCAATTGCACTAAACCAAAATCATTCATAAAAAATACCTCGAAATAAAAAAAAAAGTTCAACAGCAAAATACGACAATAATGAACATTCCCTCCCATTATCAATAAGCCCCCTTGAACATATTGATAATAACCCAACCAAGTTCATTAAACACCAATAAATTACACATCTAATGAAATCCGAAACAACACAAAGGATGAAAAACATGACTAGATATTATATGAACAAACGAAATAAGGAGTGATTTACTATGATGATTTTGTGTGATAATCTATTGGTGTAGACCAACGACATAATCATGGATTTATACCCATTAATTAAATCCATTTTCAAAGGTGGTTTGAAAATTTTAGATTATGTGGTTGATGGTAACAAGTATATAACCTCCGTTGCATATAAAGGTTTTGAATTTTATAAAAAATAGTGAAAATATTAAAAATAAAATAAAAAAAAAAGTAAAAAAAGTAAAAAAAGTAAAAATAAAAAAGTAGAAATAGTAAAAAAAGTAAAAATACTGAAAAAAGTAAAAATAAAAAAGTAGAAATAGTAAAAAAAGTAAAAAGATATTATTTACTCAAACAAATAAAAAGAGTTTTGATCAAACTTTTGCGAGCGAAGCGAGTAAAAGTTTGAATTACATATGTGCATCATCTAAAATATGTTGACAATCACAATCATAATCTATAGGTAATTCCTTAATTGTATTGAACAATAAGTCAATCAATTCCCCTTTCTTTTGAGCCATTATTTCAAGGACTTCTTCTGTATTTAGTTTGGTCGGAGAAATTGAAGTTGAATAATTGGAAACAACTGCTATAGAAGCATAACACATCTCCTTTTCCCTTGCAAGAACAGCTTCAGGCAATGTGGTCATCCCAACAATTGATCCTCCAAGTATGCTTAACATTTTAATCTCAGCAGGAGTTTCAAATCTTGGCCCTTCTGTACAGACAATTGTGCCTCCATCAACTACAGGCCCATTCACACATTCTGAATTTGCTAAAATGGCTCCCCTTAATCTGTTGCAGAACGGTTCTGTCATGTCAATATGTATAACTTCATCATCATAGAAAGTCCTATCCCTATTTACAGTGAAATCCAAAAAGTCATCTGGGAGAACAATGGATCCTGGACCAATATCAATGTCAAGAGACCCTACAGCATTTGTAGCCATGATCTGATTAACACCTATCTCCTTCAATGCCATAATGTTTGCCTTAAAATTGATCTTATGCGGAGGGCAAGTGTGACCTTTAGAATGTCTTGGTATGAAAGCAACTGTCTTATCCCCAATGCTTAAAAGGGAAACCTCAACAGAGCCATATTCAGTCTCAACAATTTTGGTTTCAGTTGCATCTGCCAATTCACTTATTTCCTCTACTCCACTACCACCAATAATTCCAATCATACAATAACCTCAATAAAAATGAAAATAATTAATATTTTAATAAATTAAATAAATTATTTTAATGTAAATCATTTTAATATAAATTATTTTAATAAATAACTTATTTTAAAATAAAAAAAGTTAAGGATAAAATATTATCCTTTTGTGACTGCTAAAGGAACAACTTTAGCTACTAATTTAGCAATTCCTGCATCGTGAGATGTTTTGACAACTGAATCGACATTCTTGTATGCACCAGGTGCCTCTTCAGCTAAAACTGGAGCGGAATTTGCTTTTACATGAATTCCTTTTGCATTCAATTCTTTTTCAATTCCTTCCGCAGTGAACTGTTTTTTAGCTGCAGTTCTTGACAAGACTCTTCCTGCACCGTGAGCGGTTGAACCGAAGGTCTCTTCCATAGCCACATCGGTACCATGCAAGATATAGGATGCAGTACCCATAGTTCCAGGAATCAATACAGGTTGACCTACAGAACGGTATTCCTTAGGGATTTCACGTCTTCCAGGACCGAATGCACGGGTAGCTCCTTTTCTATGAACAAGAACTTCCATATGGGAACCTTTTACCTTATGAACTTCCTTTTTAGCAATGTTATGTGCAACATCATAGATTATGCCCATATCCATATCATCAGCACTGCGAGAGAATACCTCTTCAAAGGATTCTCTAACCCAATGGGACATCATTTGACGATTTGCCCATGCATAATTAGCACCAGCAGCCATAGCCTTCAAGTAGCCTTGAGCCTCTTTGGAATCAATAGGTGCACAGGCCAATTGCCTATCAGGGATATTGATTTTATAATTTCTATAAGCCTTATCCATTTTTCTTAAGTAATCAGAACAGATTTGGTGTCCACATCCTCTTGAACCACTGTGAATCATGATTGCTATTGATCCTGCTTCAAGACCAAATGCCTTCGCTACAGTCTCATCATAGATTTCTTCAATTTTTTGAACTTCAAGGAAGTGGTTTCCAGAACCTAATGAGCCTAATTGAGGAATTCCTCTTTTTTTAGCCTTATCACTTACAATCGCAGATTCAGCTTCCTTCATCCTACCATTTTCTTCTAGGAATTTAAGGTCATCTTCCCAACCGAATCCACGTTCGACAGCCCACCAAGCACCATAGTCCAAGACTTCATTGATTTCATTATCCTTAAGTCTTATTTGACCTTTACTTCCTACACCGGATGGAATGTTCTTAAATAAAACTTCAGTAAGCTCCTTAAGTTTTGGCTTGATTTCATCTTCAGTCAAGTTGGTTCTGAGCATTCTGACTCCACAGTTAATATCAAAACCTACTCCTCCAGGACTTACAACTCCATTATTATAATTAAAAGCTCCTACACCACCAATGCTGAAACCGTATCCAAAGTGAATATCTGGCATAGCGATGGATGCACCTTGAATACCAGGCATACATGCAACATTAGCTACCTGTTCAAGAGCGCCTTCTTCAATATTTTGAACAGCTTCATCATCAAGATACATTCTTCCAGGAACTCTCATTTCCTTTTTATAACTGCTTGGGAGCTCCCATACATTATCTCTTACCTTTTCAAGACTTTCTTTAATTGACATAATTATCACGGACAGTAAATATTAAAATAAACTTTTATAATTACTTAAATCATAAATTAAATTATAAATTTAATATAGTATTATAATCTATGTTTTATTAAACATTTAAAATTAATTGTTGAAATTTTAACTAACAAATAGTTTATAGCGATGCCTCAATAAACAAATCTGAAAAAAAGTAAAAATTGATGTATGGTGTAAAGGATCAAATATGGTGATTGAGCTTTTAGTGTTTAAAAATGATAAATTGAGAATTAAAAAATCTGAATTTGAAAACACATTGATTAAAGGATGCAAACACTATGTAATCTACAAAAATCTAAACATTTATGAGATGTTTCTTTAAGAAATTGCACGATAATATTCATAAATCTTTAGCAATTTTTATCTTATATGGTTACATCCTTTAATAAACAATGGGTTTGGTTTTGTTTAATTATACCCAGCTCATCATTTCTGGGCCTGGAGCTGCGCTAACAGCTAAAATAGATAAAAGTAATACTGTAAGAACTACAAATATTACCATGCAATCTTTAAAATCGATTCTAAGATTATGGAAAGTCATAGGATCTGCAATACTGGTTCTTCTTCTTAAGTCACAATTAGGATTAGTATGTTTTATCATTTTTTCACCTCATTTTTAATTTAAATTTTCTCATGTTTTTCTCTCTGTACTAATAGTAAGTTGAAAAGCATATATAAAAAAAGAGAAAGAGAGCATTTGAAAAGTAATGGGGGGTGAGATTTCAAGTGTATCATATGAGATATTATCCGAGTTTTGAGCATATCCCATTCCTCATTTTCAAGCAGTTTATATAATATTAAAATTAAATATTTAATTGAAAATTATTTAATTGAAAATTATTTAATTGAAAATAAGAATAGTGAACTTATTAACTGGTGCATAGCTATGGAAAACGACAAATCAAAATCAAAGAAATATGAATACTTTGATGTTACTGCGGACATTGGATTTTATGCCTACGGCAATTCATTGGAAGAAGCATATGAAAATGCAGGATTAGCTATGTTTAATGTAATAACTGACATAAATAAGGTAAAAAAAGGGGAAACGGAAGAATTTGAAATAGTTTCAGAGGATTTGGTTTCCCTTTTATATGACTACTTGGAAGAACTTCTCTTCCTACAGGATACAGAGTTCCTGTTCTTCTCTGATTTTAAAGTGAATATTGAAAAAATAGCCGATAAAAACTCCACCAATCTTGAAAATTATAAATTGACTTGTTCTGCATATGGTGAGGAAATAGATTGGAATGTTCACACCCACAAATCTGAAGTCAAAGCCGTCACTTTTCATAAAATGTGTGTAAAAGAAGATGATGGCATCTTTAAGCTTAGAGCCATTTTGGATTTGTAATTTTATCCTTTTAAAAAATTATAAAAACTGCTTATTTTAGAAAAAATTAAAAAATATTTGAATAAAAATAAAATGAAAAAAGTTTTGATCAAACCTTTGCGAGCCGAAGACGAGTAAAAGTTTGGGTTATAGATTGCAACGTCTAATATCCTCTTTATCAAATCTTAAGATAATTTCCCTTGAATTTCCCCTAACTCCTTTTCCAGTGAATTTGGTATCGACCAACCTTAAGAATTCAAGCTTTTCAAGGGTTCTGTTGAAGGTTGCATAACTTACATTTGCCTCTTCCTTAAACTGTTTGGACAAGTCGCCAGCAGTCAAGATTTCATCGCTTTCAACAACCGCCTTAAGCAAAGTCCTTTCAATGTCATTCAAGGAATTGATGGTTTCCATCAGATGAACGGATCCCTGTTTGGCCACTGCCTCTCCCACATGTTCAAGAGTGATTGCTCTACTTGCATTTGCCTCTGCAATGTTGCCGCATACCCTAAGAAGGTCTATTCCCACTCTTAAATCGCCAAGTTCAATGGTATGATTGGCAATCTCTTCAATAACCTCATCTGAGATTACACCAGGATAAAATCCTGCTTTGGCTCTGTCAGAGAGAATGCTGAATATTTCAGAATATGTGTATGGTTGGAACGTAATGTCTTGAGGAATGAATACGGTGTTTACATTCTTATCAAGTGCGTATCTGAATTCCAAATCTGAAAGGATTGCGAAAATACCTGTTCTTACTCCTTCAAATTCCTCATAAGCTCTTAAGATATCATAAAATATTTTATTGGCATGTTGAGTTTGGAACAGATAATTGACATCATCAAAAGCAACAACCAATGCCTTATTTTCACTTGCAAGATATTTCATGACCTTTTCATATACTCTTGAAAAAGGAACTCCAGTCTCTGGAGGTTGATGACCAAATAATTTTTTATGAATTTGAGAAAAGATTCCAAAACGTGTAGTGTGCAATTGACAATTAATATAACAGCAAACGACTTTATCTGAAGTTCTTTCAACCAATTCAAAAACCTTTTTAAGTGCTGTTGTTTTCCCTGTAGCACATGACCCCATAATAACTGAATTGGTAGGGCGTCCACCTTGAATGGCTGGCCTTATGCACATAGCCATCCCTTCCATTTGAGCATCCCTGAAATTAAAGTTTTCAGGCATATAATCAGGATTAAATGCATTTATGTTTTGGAATAATGTTTCATCTCCCATTAAAATATCTTCTATTGCCATATAGTTTATTATATGTTTACTTATATAAAAAAGTTCTTTAATTTTGAATATATGCATACAAATTTCAATTAAAAATCCCATAGAATTATAAAAATAGTAAAAAAGGAGCACGATTTAAATAAAAAAATTAAATAATTACGATATGAAAGCAATATTATAATAAAATAAGAGAAATAGAACAACATTAAAGCAAAATAACGATTTTACAATAATTTTTAACCTAAAAAAACTACCACATTTATTTATAATAAAAATAAATACCAAATTGAAGGTTTTTCTTGCCTGCATAAAAATATCCCAACATATCAAAAAAGGAGGAATGAGTATGGATATTAGTAAAAAAGAAATTTTATACTATATTCTGGAATTACTCAAAATCATCATCATGATAGTTAAGAAGTAATTCAAACTCTAAATAGTGGTCGAATGCAAAAAAGTGCAGTTTTTAAATATTTTTAAATTGGGCAAGTTTTTTCCTTCACTAAAATTTTATATAATATGAAAACATAATAGAAAATAAAGAGTTCTCAAACTCCTTTTTATATGTTGGGAAAAATTTAATGTTAGGAATTCCAATGGAATTCTTAACTTGAATTTTAAAAAGCTTTTTTTAAATTATTAATTTTAAAATCTTTTTAACTGCTGTTTTTACTAAAAAAAAGAAAGTAAGAAAAAGGATTATTTGACAACATCAACCAAATTAATCACTTCAACATCAGTATTTTCTCTTATCCAATTAAGTAATCTTTCTGCAAAGATCAGCTTTTTGGTTTTGATTTCATCTGCAGGGCCTGTTTCCCCATCAATGTTAGGTCTTGAATATTTGGTGACTGTTGTTCCAAAATCCATTCCTGCAAGAAGCATTTCCTCACATCCTAATGCAAGGGTAAAGAACATTGCCCTATCACCATCGGTAAACCCACCGAAGTTGTACAAATTACCTACCGGTACGGATTGGGTGGTTCCAAGAATCTTATCAAAGCTGGTTGTCCATGTATCAATAAGCTCCTTATTGTCTCCATGGGCATGGATGACAAAATAGGACCCTAAGGAATTTGCAGTAAGCAAGTCTGACATCTTTCCATCCAAATCAGTTGCAACAATGTCTGGAACAAGATCCTCTTCAAGCATTGCAGTTGTGGCACCATCTGCAGAAACAAGAAGATAATCATTCAAATCATAATTTTCCTTCACATAACTAATGTGTTTCTTTACTGAAGGGCCTGCACCAAAGACAATGAATTTTGAAGTGTCTTTCTTCTCCATGATTTCATCATAGAATTCATCAATGGTGAGACAACCTTTCTCATCAAGAATCTTATCCAATAAATCTGCAGTCTTCTCATCACCTTCTCTTGAAAATCCAAGAGTTTCAAGGATTTCTTTATACCATCCTTCCCATTCATTAATGTCCATTTTTACACCTTTAATATAATTGAATAAATAAAAAAATTAAAATTGAGTTCAAAGCACCAAAGCAAATCTTAAAATCTAAAACTCCCACCCATCCAGATCAATAGATTTAGCAGTGAAATTAACGCTTAAAGGAGTCAAACTAGGTCTTCTTTCAACCAATAAGCAGTAGCCATCAGTTCCTTCTTCATAATCTTCAACCAATTGAGGAACATTCATCACTGTGTCCTTGCCATCATCATCAACTCTCTCAAGAATGTTAAAGTCAAGCATTCTATCTGCAAGAGTCGTTATCTTAACCTTATCTGACAATGGCTTTGATGGAATATTCAAATTGAATAAGTCCACTCCTTCCGGAAGTCCTTCATCCAAGACTTTTTTAACCACTTTGGCAAGAATCTCTTGAGCAAAGCTGTAATCTGCATCAACATACCAATTGCCCTCTTCATCCTGCTTGAAGCAATCATCATCCAAAAAGAGAGAGCATGCAATTGCAGGCAATCCGAGGCCCACCGCTTCAAGAGCTGCACAAACGGTTCCGGAAGTGGTGATCTGCAGTCTGCTGATATTGATTCCTGGATTGATTCCAGTTACAACAAGATCAGGCTTTTCATCACAAACATAATTAACACCTACATTGACAGAATCCGCTGGAGTTCCAGACAATCCATAAGCCATGCTGCCATCAGCCAATTCATACTTGTCCAAATACATATGCTTCATGATATTGACCTTACGGCCTACAGCACTGTTGTTCTCTTGAGGAGCTACAACAGTGACATTGGCAAAGTCTTCAAGTGCCTGTTTGGTAGCTAAAATACCTGGACCAAGAACGCCATCATCATTAGATATTAAAATGTTTTTCATATAAACCTCTCTTTATAACCAATAATTTTTGAATAATCTTTGTTGATTATTACTTTATTTTTAATAATACTTATAAATT
>JADLKP010000338.1 GCA_016838945.1 Methanobrevibacter sp. | reverse complement strand
TATATATTTATTCAAATTATTAGATTTACACCAAATATTTTTAATAGTTATCCTCATAACATATCAAAAAATTAATCATAATTATAATTATTCGATATGTTTGAATATTCCTAAAAACAGCCTAACAAAACTATTTTTGAATCCATTTTCAATCAAATATAAAAACAATTTAACAAACTATTTTTATTAAAAGAACATAATTATAATTAAATATGGAAGTGGATGCAATGAATGAAATCATAGACAATTACAATGTTAACGAAGAAAGGGAAATAGACAACAGTGAACTTGAAGACATAATGCTGATACCACCTTCCGACATGACCATTGCAGATCAGGAAGAGTTTTTCAGACTACTCAAGGAAGCCATCCTTTACATTCCTGTCCAAATGGAAAAGGAAGAGGTCTTTGATATTGAAAACCAAAGGGTTGTGGATGTGATCAAGCCTATACCTCCATTCGGATTCAATTTGGTCTCACTTAACTTGAATAACGGTTCAATGGCAGTTGTTGCATTCACTCGAAAAGAGATCATGAAAGAAATAAAGCTAAAGAAGGATCATGTTCTGATGAATACAAGAGACCTTGCCAAAATAATAATAGGCTATGGGGGTGCATTCTCATCAATCATCATCAATCCACAAACCGAACATTCCATAATGGTAAGCGTTCCCACATTCATCAACCTCTTTAGGGAAAAGGTGAAAAGCCCATTCATCAAATCACTTGAGCAGACATTTGAAACATTGAAGCATGAATCCCTAGAGCTTGACAACCATTACATGTTCTTCATCAGGTCAGAATATGAATTCATGGAAAATGAGTCAAAGGATGGAATATTTACAGCAAAGATGCCGCTTAGAGCAAGCACTGACCCTAATTTCCAAGCAAACCTTCCAATCCTGCATAAGCTTATGATGATAAAGGGCCAAAAGGTATTATATACAGGCAATCCTAATGAGGAGCAGACTGATTTCAATGTTTTGATTGCACCTGGAACCGAGTTCGAAAAGTTCTATGATGAAAATGAGGACATTTCTGTATGGAGATGCATAAAACAGCCATTCTATGATTCAATTGATGATGAAGACTATGAATGAATTAATAAAAGAGTGGTTTTGAAAAAAATTAGAGAAAAAATGGTTAATAAAAATATTAAATAAGAAAAAGAGTTAAAAAAACTTAAAGAATTAAATTAATTCTTTTAAGCAAAAATTTAGAATAGATTATTATTTTCATGAGGTTTTTTGTCTAAATTAGGTTCGATAGGATTGTATTTTACATCACCATCAACATCATAGAAATCATAATCATCAAATTAAGAATGACAAGACACGGTTGAACTACCTGCAGAAGAACCATCTACTGCACCACTTAATCCACATCATCTGCAGAAATGCAACCGATACCAATAAATAAAATAAGTAAACTAATTGAAATTAATACTATACGATTCATTTTATTGCCTTTTTAGATTTTTTGAGACTGTAAAATTTTATAGGCTTTTTTTAAAAATTTTTTCTTTGATTTATTTTGCTTCGTTAAATAAAAACTAGTTAA
>JADLKP010000337.1 GCA_016838945.1 Methanobrevibacter sp. | reverse complement strand
AGTTAAATAAATAATTGATAATTAATTAAATAAATAATAATTAATACTGACTTATTAAAACATCATACTAATTTTAAAAAATATTCAAGTGATAATATGGAAGAAATAAAAAAAATCAAAAACATTGTTATTGGAGCAGGCCCTGCAGGAAGACTTGGATCATTTGAACTCGGCAAATTAGGCGAGGAAACATTGCTTATTGAAAGAAAATACATTGCAGGAACCTGTCTTAATGAAGGATGCATGGTTGTATGTGCACTTACTGACATCAGCCGTTTCATAAGAAGCTTCAAAAGGTTCAATGAAATCGGATTCATAGATGGAAACATAAGCCTTGACTATAAATCTGCATGTGACAACATCAAAAAGACACAAGTCATGCTACGCAGACTCAACCAGGAAGAAAATGAAAGCGTGAACAATAATGTAATCTATGGTGAGGCAAGTGTGGAAATAAATGATGAAAATAAGATCATAGTTAAGGTGAAATTAGACAATAGCAATGAGCTTCAGAGAGAAAATGTGAAAAATAATGATTATGGGATATATGAGGCAGAAAATTTATTAATAGCTACTGGTGGAAGGCCATTTATTCCAAATATCGATGGAGCAAAATATGCTTTGACAAGCAGTGATATACTTTCCTTGAAGGAAATTCCAAGCAAATTGAATATAGTTGGCGGAGGGATAATCGCAACTGAACTTTCCAATCTTTTCTCAAGCTTTGGAAGTGAGGTGAAGATCATTGCAAGAAGCGAAATCCTAAAGGAACTGGAACCAGAAATAAAGTCTTATGTAGTTGAAAAGCTCATTGATGAAGTGGACATCCATGAAAACACCAATGTATTGGAAATCAAAGAAAACTCAACCATAACAGATAAGGGAGAGTTTGAAGGAAAGACATTGATAGCTACTGGTAGAGTTCCTAATTCAGAAATTGTGGCTGACATAGTGGACTTGAATGAAGACGGATCAATTAAGGTAAATGAATTCTTCCAAACCTCAAATCCAAATATCTATGCTGCAGGAGACGTTACTGGAGGAATCACTCTCACTCCATATGCAAGAAAAGAAGGAATATCTGCTGCAAGAAACATGGCAGGATACTTGAATAAGTTTGAGGACATCATCGTTCCCCAATCATTGACATTGGATTTGGATGTAAGCTTCACTCAAAAGGCATCAAAATCTGATGATGGCAAAAATGTTGAAGATGTAATCATCCCAGGTCTTGGAGGACCACACGCATTTTGGAGAATATTAAGGGGAGAAACTGGACTTACTAAAATTTCATTGAATACAGAAACAGAAGAGATACTAAGGGCAAGTCAAATATCTCCATCCTCAATTGATGATACAGCTTATCTTGCATTCCTGATGAATATGGGAATAACTAAAGAGGATTTCGATGACTTCCTTGAAGTTCATCCATCTACAGATGCTTATTATAAAATCTTAAAGATCATGTAAATGATTAAAAAGTTAAGAAAAAATGTGAAATAATCTAATAATAAAATATAAATTAAAAAAATAAAAATAAAATATTAAAATTAATTAAATAA
>JADLKP010000048.1 GCA_016838945.1 Methanobrevibacter sp. | reverse complement strand
AAGTAAATTATTTCAAAATATTTAAGCCATTAATATATAAATATATATAGAATTAAATATCAAAAAGTTAAATATAACGAATTTGAAGGCAAATATAAAAAATTTAAAACTTAAAAGCAAATATATTGAAGTAAACATAAAACTTCAGTTTATATTTAGTCGTTCAAAAGATTTAATTTTAAAAAAAAAGCGCCTTGAGAGATAATATGCTTGACAAACTATTTAATAATAAAAAATTCCTTTTTGTTTTCTCATTTTGTATGCAATCTGGACTTTATCTTTTATTAGAGCATACAATTAATGGACCAGCCTTTTCTCCCGATTTGGGATTAATTCCGATTTTTGGTTTGATGTTTGGTCCTGTAGGCGCTTTAGGACAGGGTTTCGCTAGCCTAGCTATGGGCCTTTATATAGGAAGCGGCATAATTCCTGCAATACTAGATTTTGCAATATGCTCTTTTGCTTCAATACTTACATATAAATTGTGGTATTCCAAAATTGGAAAGAGAGAAATAAGCGCTCCAAAATTTGATTCTTCATATGCCCTTATGAAATTCATATTGATAATGTTCATCGTTTCAAACATATTTTTCACATTATTATACTTCGCTGCTAAATTAAGTTATGAGCTTTCCTCCATATATGTGCTTACAATACACTCCGATTTTGCAAATTATAGTTTAAATATGTTTCTCTTCTCATTAGTATTCGGCTTATTGCTTATAAGCATATTCAATATGCTTAAAATCCCATTGCAATACCCTAAAAAATGGGCAAACCTACTGAATATTGATAACAAGTACTTTCTTTATGCATATATAGTCCTTTTTGCCTATTCATTTTTTGTAGCATTCCTAAACGGAACACCCCTAATTTCAGAGGACTTGTTTGTTGACATTACCCTAATCGTTTCAATATTATTCTTCATAAATAAGATGGATATGGAAATTAAAATAAAAGATGCAAATTATAAATTAATCGAACAGATCATCCTTACCTTTTTACTGATATTGGCAATTACACTATTTGTCACTTTCAATAATTTCAGACTAATGACAAATATAATCTTCGATAATGCAAGCTCCGAATTTTCAATAATAGCTACACTTTCCTATTCCATAGTATTAATCATAATTCTCTCATTGATACATATCTATCATATCGAACAGACCATAACCAACCCAATATATGATTTAATTGATGCTATGAATAAAAATAACCCTCAAATGGAAATATACCAGGAAAGTGAATTGGATTCTGGATTACAGGACTATTTGGATAGGGACGATAACATTTCAAGATTAGTGAACTCATTTAAATTGCTGAAAAACAATATCCTATCTTATTTAACTCAAATTAAAGAGGCCAGTGCAGAAAATGAAAGGATAGAGACAGAATTTAGCGTTGCAAGCAAAATTCAATCAAATATGCTAAAAACTGATTTTGAGGAATTCTCAAATGGCAGGAATTTTGAAATCTGCGGTTTCATGAATCCCACAAAGGAAGTGGGAGGAGACTTCTATGACTTTTTTGATATAGATGACGAAAATATCGGATTCGTTATTGGGGATGTATGTGGGAAGGGAATTCCTGCTACATTGTTTATGGTTAAAACCATGTATCTTATTAGAAACCATAATAAAATCCATGAGAATCTGGAAAAAGCAATTTCCAGTGTAAATAAGCTATCCTGCGAAAGAAATGACGAAAACTTATTTGTAACAGCATTTTACGGCAAATTAAACTTGAATAGTGGAAAGCTATCATTAGTTAATGCCGGACACAACCCTCCATTAATTAAAAGAAGCAATGAGGATATTGATAAGAATAAGGATAAAAATAATAATAATAAATACAATAACAAGGATAATGATAAGGATAATGATAAGGATAAAAATAATAATAAATATAATAACAATGATATTGATAATGATAATGATAATGATAAGAATACCTTTGAATACTTAAATACCCCCCCTAATTTTCTTATTGGAGTTATGGAGAAAATTGAATATGAAAGACAGGACATGAATATGAATCCGGGGGATATAATATTCCTGTACACAGATGGAATTACAGATGCAATTAATCATAATCAAGAAATTTATGGAGAAGAGCGCTTAATGGAAACCTTAAATGCCCATAAGGACAAAAGCTTAGAGGAAATGGTTGAAGGAATAAAAAAGGATGTGTATGATTTCAGTGATGGTGAAGACCAGTTCGATGATATGACTATGCTAATAATAAAATATACAGGTTGTGGAAGCAATGAATAGATTTAAAGACCTCTTCAAATCAAACCTATTTATTTTATTGTTCTCAATTACCTTGAATGTGATACTTGAACTATTAGGACTCTTCCTTCAAACAGAATATGATTTGGTGATTATTGTCATAATTCCTTTAATCCTATTATGGGGTCCGATAACAGGCATAGGTTTTTGTGTGGTGCAATTTGCAGCAATTCTTTTAAATGGCAGCCCCGATCCCCTATTTTCAGCAATATCTGTTATCCTCACCATGATCCTCAACTTATTGGTATGGAAATTATGGTACTCAATCATGAATAGATATGGATGTGAAACTCCAAATATTGGTAACCTTTATAATATACTTAAAGTACTGATTATTCTTTTTATACCTGCGATATTTGTTATAGGGACATTTATAGGATATACCACTGAAGTTGTCCAAACCAACATATATTCCTTGATGCCTATAACTTTAATCAGTACAATATTCTTCATATACTTTGTTACCCGATTTAAAATTCCTGTATACACTCCTAAAAAGCAATTTAAACAGATTTTGCCCAAAAAGATTTTTTCAATCCTGCTTGCCTTAGGAATTGCCCTCTGCCTGATAAAAATTTTCATGCCAATGAATAATCATCAAGCGGTTCTTAGCATTCCAATAGTGTGCATAATCTTAATTTACTTAATAAATCCATATGATGAAGGAATTTCAAACATTAAAGAGAATTACGATTTGAATTTGTTCAATAAGGCAATCATTTCCATATTTTTCATACTCTTGGTTTTGACTGTCTTTTTGCAAATTCATAATTATCTGTTCAACACACCAATAAATCAAAACGGTGCGGAAATATTAATAAGTTCCTTCAGAAACATAATGACATTATTTATTCTTTTTCTAATGCCTACCCTGATTTATCTCTACATATTAGAAAAAAATGTAATTATGCCTATCAACAAACTGACCAAAACAATGTCTAGAAAAATTGATAGCCGTGAAGACTATTTGAAACTTGAAAAGGATTTGAAATCAATAGATACGAATAACGAAATTAGAACATTGGTCGACTCCTTGCTTGAATTGGAAGATAAATATATAAAATATGGGAACGATCTGATGGAAGTTAGTTCAGAAAAGAAAAGACTTGAAACAGAACTTAAATTAGCCCATGACATTCAGGAATCCATGACACCAAAAGACTCCGAAGAGTTTTGCAATAGATTTGAAAATAGGTTTGAACTTGATTCATTCATGGAAGCGGCACATGAGATAGGTGGAAACTTTTATGACTATTTCCAAATCGATGCAGAGAATATAGGGTTTGTGATTGGAGATGCAAGTGGAAGGGGAATACCTGCCTCTTTAATTATGGTTAAGACGATTACATTGATTCAAGATTTTTCAAGACAATACAATGACCTATCCAAAGCATTATATGAAGTGAACAATGTTCTTTGTGAAGACCATATAGAAATAAATGGAGTAAGCTGTTGGCTTGGAAAGCTTAATGTAAAAACAGGAAAAGTATACTTTGTCAATGCAGGACACAATCAACCACTGGTATGTTTAAACGTTAACGGTTTCGAATTCATGTCCACCGAACAGGATAATAAATTGGCAAGTGTGGAAAACATATCCTTTGAAACCCATACAATGCAATTGAATAAGAATGATGAGATATTCCTATACACAAATGGCATAACAAAAGCAGAAAACGAGAACCTGGAACCCTATGGAGAAGAAAGATTACGTGAAACATTAAACCGATATGACAACAATGACTTAAGTTCAGTCATAGATTTTGTAAAAGAGGACCTTGATAAATTCTGCGATAATGACCAAAAAGATGACATGACAATGTTTATTATTAGAATGAAGGGAGGCATTGAAGATTTTGATAATATTGGGGATATTGAAGATGTTGAGAATGTTGAAGATGTTGAGAATGTTGAGAATCCTGATGCAGTGGAAGTTGATGTAAAATCATACAGTGCAATAAAGTCCATTAAATTCAATCCTGAAATATCCGAACTTATTACATTGAATGAATTCATTCATAATTTTGTAGAAGATTTCCAAGTGGATCTGATTGTTGAAGAGGTATTTGCAAATATTGTGGACTATTCCAATTGCCAATATATCATTGTCAATGCACAATGGGAAAACGATATGTTGACACTTGAATTCATTGACAATGGGATTGAATTCAATCCTCTTTTAAAAACAGATCCTGAAAAACCAAACAGCATTGAAGATACTCCAATTGGAGGACTTGGAATTGTTTTGACAAAAGAGATGTCTGATGAAATTGAATATGATTACGTTGATGGGGAAAATCATTTGAAAATATTTAAAAGAACCAATAGCTTATAAAAAAAGTAATATAATGAAAGTAAATATAAAAAGTATAAAGAATAAAAGTGATAATATGAACATTTTAAAAAATTATAATGAAAAGGAATTGACGTTATCCGTTGAAGGTCGTATTGATACCCTTTCATCTAATGAATTGGAAGATGCAGTGAATGCTGAAATGGGTAATTTTGACTCAATGATAATCGATTTTAAAGATTTGGACTATATCTCTAGTGCAGGGCTTAGGGTGTTGATCATCACACAAAAGAAATTGGTTCAAGACAATATCCCATTAGTTATCAAAAATGCAAATGAAGATGTCAAAAGTGTATTCAAGACAACCGGCCTTAATAATATCATTAACATAGAATAACTAAGAAAAAATAAAAGAATATTAAGAATTAAAATTATTAAAAATATAAAAAATAACTTAGAATTGATTAAATTAAAAAATAGTTAGTTTAAAATTTATAAAATTAAAAAATAAAACGATTTTAGTGATTTCATGATTAAAGTAGCATATTGTAATGTAAAAGATTTAGATTTAGAAAAGACTTATCCTATCTTACCGGAAAGCAGAAAAGAAAAAGTGGACAATTTTATTTTTGATAAGGATAAAAAGCTCAGTTCTGGAGTTTACCTTCTTTTGAAAAAAATGTTGGATGAAGAGAATGTCGAAAATCCAATAATAGAAACTGAAAAGGACGGCAAGCCATATATAAGCAACTATGAAAACATACATTTCAATATGAGTCATGCAGGCAGAATGGTTGCATGTGCAATATCTGATGAGGAAATCGGTATAGACATTGAAAAAATCGACCCTCTAATTGATATGAAGATAGCTCAAACTTTCTTCTACAATAGCGAATATGACAACATCAAAAAATCAGACAATCGTGTTGATCAATTCTTCAAATATTGGGTATTGAAAGAAAGCTACATGAAATACACTGGCTTAGGTTTCCTATTGGATCTTGATAAGTTTGAAATCGTTATAGATGATGGGGAAACCAAAGTAAAGAATCAAAACCCTGAATTGAAGGAAAATGAGGATGATGTCAAATTCAGTTATTTTGATTTGAATCAATATAAATTAGCAATCTGCTCAGAAAATGAGGCAGGTGAGATTTTTGAATATGATCTTGAAGATTTATATTAAAGATTTAATAAAAAATTCTTAGATTTTGAAATGTTTATAACATTAAAAAAAAAAAACTATTTTTAAAAAAAAAAGAAAGGATAATGAAAGTGCAAATTAACTTTCATTATTAAAATATTTAGTGAAGATATATGCAAGTATTGACCCTGCAAAGTTTTGCCATACTGAGTAGAGGGCTCCAGGAACTGTTGCTAAAGTCAAGCTTGGGAAATGTGTTTTAGCAAGACTTGTAGACAAACCGGAATTCTGGAAAGCAAGTTCAATAGCTATTGTAATCATTTGTTTGCGATTCATTCCAGCGAGATATGCAACAAGGAAACCTAATCCAATTCCTATGAAGTACTGCAACATGATTACCGCAATTATGATAAGTGAAGAGCTGATGATAGCCCCCTTATTTGCACCAATCACACCTGCAACAATAATCGCTATTACAACAGAGGATAGTGTAGGCAAATAATCCTTCAATTCTTCACAGAATTTAGGGAACTTGTAATTCAAGAAGAGACCTAAACCGATTGGAATTATAACAATTTGGAAAATTGAAATAAACATGTCCACTGGATTGAATGCAATTTGATTTCCGATGAGTATTAAAGTAATGATTGGAGTTACAATCGGTGAAATAACAGTTGATACTGCTGTTAAAGACACAGACAATGCCAAATCTCCTTTTGCAAGGAAAGTGATTACATCGGATGCAGTTCCTCCAGGAACTGTTCCCACCAGAATAAGACCTACAGTCAATCCGGCCTCAAGTGAAAAGAGGCTTGCAAGGGCAAATGCAATTAGAGGCATGATGATATACTGTGCAGAAACTCCCACCAAGATCTCCTTAGGTCTTCTGAATACGGTGATGAAGTCATCTATCTTCAATGTTGTACCCATACCGAAAAGAATTACTCCAAGAAGAATATTTATGATGTTTATTCCCATAAACTCTTCTAAAACCCAATTGAAAGACCTTGGATCGATTAGAGCAATCAATACTGCTATCAAAATAATTATAAAGAAATATTTTTCAACTAACTTAAAAATTCTTTTCATAAATCTAATATTTGTTATATCTATTTATAAACTTTTAGATAAAAAAACAAATCAAACAGGTGCGATGATAGAAAAATGTTTAAAAAAAGTTTATAAAACATAATTGATAAAAATTACTTTGTTAAGAGCCTAAAGATATTCACAAATAAGGAGATTGGCCATTTATTAAATAAACCATAAGCCTTCGAGGAAATGAGATGCCATTGAAAAGATTAAGATACACATTTGATTACTGTAAAGGGAACCCATTAGGTTTCCTTATAATTCTAGTCTTACTTGGAGTGCAAGGGTTCAATAACAGAGTCATTCATTTAATTGAACTAGAGTATCAACTGCCCCTAATCATTCTTTCAATAATCTTTTCTATTTTAATATATGGATATGGGCTTGTAATCACTAAAGATACAATAAGGGATGGAAAGAAACTGCCTAAAATAAAAATCAAGGAATGCAGCATATGTGGAATTAAATCATTGATTATGATTAGCATATATTCATCCATTGAGGGATTATCCTTATATCTTATTTCACGGTGCTTCAGCCTACCGGAATTCCAATTGAAATTTGCATTGTCCCACATAATGCAAACATTGAGATTATTCTACATACATAACCCAGTGTCTACTTTTGAATTTATAATTTGCAGCCTAATAGTAACATACATTGTTGCATTCTTTATGGAAATTTCCCTTGCAAGGCTTGCAGATGGAGGAAGCTTGCTTGGTGCATTCAATTTAACTTCCATTAAACGTTGCATTGATACAATAGGTTGGAGACATTACACTTCAGATTATACCAAGATTATGCTTTCAATTACAATTTTAGCCTATTTGCAATATGGAATTGACCATTTCAAATTGATGAACGGAGTGGTTGACTTAACCATTGGACTTTTGATATTTGTCATTGAATTCATTGGAATAGGTAAGATCTATAAGGATTATAAAATTAAAAAAGAATTGAAAAGGCCTGTAGAAGTGGAAATCGATTAAGAATAAATAAAATTAGTAATAAATTAGGATAAAATTAGAATAATTGATTATAAAATAAATAAAATTAGTAATAAATTAAAATAAGATTAGAATAATTGTTATAAAATAAATAAGACTAATTAACAATAAAAAAAACTTAGGTGATTATAATAATTTCAAATCGCCAGTTATTTTATCCAAGATCTCATCTTCATCAGGACCTAATCCCAAGACAGTGACTGTGGATTTAGGCAATTGGGTTCTGCCTGCATCTGTCACCAAATAATATGCCACACCATTTGCTCTTGCAAGCTCCCTTAAATTATAGAGATCCTGCAGTGAAGGTGCCTTTAAAACCACTTTTGCATAAGCCTCATTTTCCCATTTTCTTATTTTTTGCTTGTCAGCCTGCTTATATGCACCTATGGCTGCATGACAGCATTGAGCAGCTATTTTACCTTTTCCCATCTTGATGTCAGTTCTTACAATCATTACCTGTTTCATTTAAATCACATAAAATTAATTAAAAAAAAGTTGAATTAAAACATAATATTTTTATTTACTTTTATATTAAACTCAGAATTATTTAAATTTAACCGAAATGCGACTAAAAATAATTTAACAAATGTGATTTTGCAATATTACACAAAATTATTATAAACTATTAAAAACAAACTATATTTATTATAAACTATTACAAATCGTATTTATTAAAAATTATACAACAAATCATATTTATTATAAACTATCTAATCAAACTTATATTTTATTATTAAAGGATACGGAGATAAAATGAGTAGAATTTCTATTTTAGACAAGGACAAGTGCCAACCTAAGAAATGTAACTATGTATGCATGCACTATTGTCCTGGTGTACGTATGGAAGAAGATACAATTGTAATCGATGAAAAGAGCAAAAAACCACTTATTTCAGAAGAATTGTGTTCTGGATGTGGTATCTGTACCAACAGATGTCCATTTGGTGCAGTCAGTGTCATTAACTTACCGGAAGCCCTTGATGAACCTATCCACAGATACGGTCAAAACAGCTTTGAACTCTTTGGTTTGCCTACCTTAAAAGATGGAAATGTCCTCGGTTTGCTTGGTCAAAACGGTATAGGCAAATCAACAATCATGAGAATATTATCTGGAGAGCTTATTCCAAACTTAGGCAATTATGAAGAGGAAGCTACTTGGGATAAGGTAATTGAATATTATAAAGGCTCAGCGTTGCAAAACTACTTCAAATTATTGCAGGCTGGTGAAATCAAGACCATTCACAAACCTCAAATGGTGGACCAACTTTCAAAAGTAGTGAAGGGCAATGTGAAAACCTTGCTTTCCAATGTTGACGAGCGAAACAAATTGGATGAAATCGTAGATGATTTGGACCTTAAGAATGTTCTTGAAAGGGACATGCAAAACTTGAGTGGTGGAGAACTTCAAAGAGTGGCTATTGCTGCAACAGTTCTTCGTGAAGGTGATTTCTACTACTTCGACGAACCTACATCCTGGTTGGATGTTCGTCAAAGATTGAATGCAGTCAAGGTAATCAGGTCCCTTGCAGAAGCAGGCAAATCAGTACTTGTAATTGAGCACGACTTAGCTACATTGGATGCTATGAGTGACAATGTGCATCTTCTTTATGGTGAACCTGGAGGATACGGTGTTGTATCAGGCAATAAAGGTGTGAGGGTTGGAATCAATGCATACATCAACGGATTCCTTCAAGAGGAAAACGTAAGAATCAGAAAGCAGCCAATCGAATTCAGCATTCGTCCACCAACACCCGAGGATGATGGTGAAGTCTTAAGTGAATACAGCGACCTTAAAAAGGAATACGATGGATTTACACTTGAAGCAGAAGCAGGTAAGATCTATCATGACGAGATTGTCACTGCATTCGGTTCAAACGGTATCGGCAAGACCACATTTGCAAAAATATTGGCTGGAGTCGAAAAGCCTAGTGAAGGAGAAATTTTAGAAGAAGTGGAGATTGCATACAAGCCCCAATACATTGAGTCTGACTTTGATGGAACTGCACAGGAATACCTTTTCGCAAATGCTCCTACATACGGTTCCAACATATTCAACAGTGAAGTTGGAAGACCCCTTGCACTTGACAACCTGCTTGACAAAAAGGTCAAGAAACTAAGTGGTGGGGAACTTCAAAGACTTGCACTTGCGGTTACATTGTCACAGGATGCAGACATTTACCTTTTCGACGAACCTACTGCATTCCTGGATGTAGAGCAAAGGTTGATTGCAGCTAGAGTCATCAGAAAGATCATTGAAAGCAGAAATGCAGCATCCTTGATTGTAGACCACGATATCGTATTTATCGATTACATTTCCGATAGGGCAATGGTCTTCAGCGGTGAACCTGGACTCAATGGTATAGCTTCCAAGCCAGCAGACTTAAGAACAAGCATGAATCAGTTCTTGGGAGACTTGGACATTACCTTTAGAAGGGATAAGGAAACCAAACGTCCTAGAGTAAATAAATTGGATTCCTACCTTGACAGAGAACAGAAAGAGCAAGGGGAGTATTACTACTTGAAAGATTAATTAATCTGAAAGACTAATTAAACTATAATAAACAAAATAATATTAAAAATGAAAATTCATTAACTGGCCAAGTGGTGATTTTTTATGAACCCTATTGTTTCCATAGAAAATATATATAAAAAATTTGATAGGAATTATGTTTTAGATGGAGTTACAATAAACATCCCTAAAGGTTCAGTTTGCGGTCTTGTTGGCCCTAATGGTGCTGGGAAAACAACATTGCTAAAAATCATCACCTATCTCTCAAAAGCAGATTCTGGCCAAGTTAATGTTAATGCTGATGTCTTTAGCGGGCTTATTGAAGAGCCTGCCTTATTTTATGAACTGAATGCGAGCCAAAACATTACACAACAACTGATTTTATATGGGCTTGAAGATGAATACAAGCCAAATGATTTCCTTGAATATGTTGGACTTGAAGATACAAACAATAAAAAAGTTAAGCATTTTTCATTGGGAATGAAACAAAAGCTTGCAATTGCAATGATGCTTGTTGGAAATCCAGAATTAATCATTTTAGATGAACCAATGAATGGATTGGATCCACAAGGAATCATCAGTTTGAGAAATCTAATTTTAAAATTAAATAAAGAAGGCGTGACTTTTTTAATTTCAAGCCATCTTCTATATGAACTTGAAAAAATAGCTACTGATTTTATTTTTATTAACCATGGGAAAATCATATCTGAAATGACAAGTGATGAATTCTCAAATGCCAATAAAGGATATGTTCAGTTGGAAGTAAATGATTCAGATTTATTTAAAAAGGCAATGGATGATTTGAAAATTCCATATGTGGAAGAAGATAATTTAAAAATGAATGTCCTTTCCAATCATACAATTACTGACTTGATAATCAAACTCAATAGCTATGGTTGCATTGTAACAAAATGCTTTAATGTCGAAACTAGTTTAGAAGAATTTTTTATAAGGTTGATGGATGAAGATGACAAATAGAATTCTTAAAGCTGAATTGTATAAGATTTTTCATGAAAAATGGCTATATTTAGCTTGCTTTTTCATGATAATATTCTCTATCGGATTTATTCTCATGCAGAAGACAGCGATGTCATATACTGTTGGAATAAACAGGGTTGTCTTTTTGCCAATGGTAATGTATGGGATTGTTATTTCCGTATTGATCAGCGTTTTTGTATCTGAAGAATTCGATGATGGATTCATCAAAAACAAGATCTTTGCCAATAATAACCGTAGAGAAATATATCTTACAGGTTTGCTATCAAACTTAATTGCATCATTAATAGTCTATCTTATAACTGCTTTATTTACTTTGATTGTTTCATATTTCCTATTTTCAATTAATATCTCCATTTGGGACTATGTTTCATATTTCATATTTGGAATTTTTATAATGCTTGTGTTCGTAGGAATATTCTATTTGATCTCAATAGCTGTAGGGAAAAAATCAAAGGCAATCATCATAAATATGGGATTGGCATTTATAATGTTGATTGCAGCTTTAATCATGAATGGAATGTTAATATTGGATCATAATTCCTTTATAGAATTCATATATAATTTAAACCCATATGGACAAACAGCACAATTAACTTCAATGGAAAGTTTAGATATGAGAGAATCTATAAAAATTGATGCATTTCTCTTTATCATATTTTCTGTATTAGGAATTAAATACTTTAATAAAAAAGATATTAATTAATATTTTTTTACTCTTTTTAAAAGTTTTATAATATACGAATTATCTTTCATGCAATTACATGAAAAAATAAAAAAATAGAATAAAATTGATTAAATTGAAGAATAATCAAAATAAATAATTTTAAATATTTAAAAAAATAATAAAAATTTTAAAAATAGAAAA
>JADLKP010000047.1 GCA_016838945.1 Methanobrevibacter sp. | reverse complement strand
AATATTATATAATATATTAAGAATATGGGGATTTTATATGTCTTTTTTAGATAAATTTTTCAATAAGGGACCTAAGCCAATCATTGCTGAAAGTCAACCAAGAGATTTAAGTATTTTAAAAGCAGGTAATAGACCTCAAGGTCCAGGTGTTATGGCAGCTCAACAAGATGAATATTATGTGACTGCTTCCATAGAATTAGGAAATACCACTACCAAATGTGTTATTATGGCAACAAACTTAAATAACAGTCAATCTTATCTTATCAACAAAACTGTTAAAATGACAAGGGATGTTAGAAAGCCTAAAGCAGGAGAAGAGGTATTCGGTAAGACTGTTTGGGGTGTAGAGCTTTCCAAGGAATCTGTTGCAGACATGATCAAGGATACAGTTTTGGAATCACTTAAGAAAGCACATGTGGATATGGATGATGATTTGGACTTTGTAGTAAGATCCACAGGGGTAACTGCAGGATTCGCCACTACCCAGGAAGTAGGTGAATTGATTAAGGCACTTGCTGATGGTTGTCTTGATGCAGGTATTTCCCATAAGAAAATGGCTCCTGCTATGTCAACTGCACACCTTCCAAAAAGACTTCAAAAATACACATTGCTTGATAATGTAATGTTTGATGGGGCTGTAGTAAGTGTAGTTCCACCAAAAGGAAAGGAAGTAGTTGCGAATGAGATGGAAGGGGAACTTGTTACTGCAGGTATTAAGTTAGGTGCCAAATGGACTGAAGTGGACTATAGAAACCCTTGCGTATCATTGGACTTCGGTTCTACCTTGGCAGGTAGGATTGTAAATAAGGATGAGCCTTATGCAAGTACCGTTGGTAACTTCTTAGGTTTAGCTGGTGTTATTTCTGACTCTTTAGCTAAAGGTTCCAAGCAAATTGACCAAAAGAATGGTGCTGCATTAGACATATTCGATCCTAAATTGCTTAAGAAAGCTGATGGCAAAAAGCATCAGGAAAAAGCAAAACAATATGCTAAGGAAGCTCATGAACTCGTTAACATCTGTAAGGTTCCAGAGGGAATTGACAGATTCGGTACAGTTCCATTGGATGCAGCTGGCGCTAAGGCAGCGGGTACATGCCTAATCGGTTGTGATGTAGGTACAAATGCTGATGGGCTTGATGGTTTAGTGGAAATCGGTGCTAAAATCTATGAGGATGAAGGTATCCC
Source organism: Methanobrevibacter sp. (assembly GCA_016838945.1). Classification (GTDB taxonomy): domain Archaea; phylum Methanobacteriota; class Methanobacteria; order Methanobacteriales; family Methanobacteriaceae; genus Methanobrevibacter. The sequence goes on along the minus strand of JADLKP010000047.1, from coordinate 11,055 downwards.
TACATTGCTTGCTACAATGGACCATGTAAGTGCAAATATCGTTTACAGAGTCCTTGATGTTGCATTTGAAGAAGGACTTATTCTTGACGGTTCCATTTTAGGAGTTACCGGTAGAGCGGGTATTACAGGTAAAAAGCCTGAGCTTATCTTAGAGTATGCTCAAGACAAATTCGATGGTGTCGTATTTGTAGAGGATGGACTTGCTCTCGGTTCTGCAATCATGGCTCGTTGTATGAATTCCATGGGAACTCAAAAGAACCCTCTCGGTGGAAACCAAGGAGAAAAATGTATTCTTAAGAAAAGAATGCAAGCACAAGGCACAATTCCAAAATAATTTATCAGATTTTAAAAAATTCAATCTTTTAAATTATTTTTCATTTTTCTTAAATTTTTTATTTTTTTAATTCTAATAAATAATATTTTTCTAATTTTTTATTTTTTTTATTTTATTTTATTTCATTTCAATTATTAATGGTGTATTTATGATAATAGCTCTTGTTATGGCTGGTGGAAAAGGATTAAGATTAAAATCAGAAATTGAAAAGCCACTTTATCCCTTAAAAGATAAGCCATTAATGAGTTATGTTTTAGATAATATCAAAGAATCAGAATTAATCGAAAAGACGGTTGTTGCCGTTAGTCCTAACGCTCCCAATACAAAAGAATTTTTAATCAATGATTTGGGGTTTACTAATTTTGATGTCTCCTTTTATGAAAGTGAAAACAATAATTTTTATCTTGATACTTTAGGTAAGGGTTTTGTTGAGGATCTTTCCAAAATTCTAGAAGTCTTCGAGTCAAGGTCCAAGGATGACATTTTGATTTTCATCAATGCAGACTTGCCATTGGTTGGTGCAGATATTCTTGATGAAATTCTTAACTATTACTTAAGTCAGGACAAACCAGCATTATCTGTCTCAGTTCCGGTTGAAATTTTTGAGGAATATGGTGTAAATTATTCCTATGAATTTAATGGAAATGTCCCATCAGGAATTAACATACTTAGAAGCGAAAATGTCATTCAGGACGAGCAACTTTTAATTATTTCAAGGTATGAGTTAATTTTTAATGTAAATACTATCGAGACAGCCATATTAACCAATAAATTTTTATAAATTTCATCATTTTTTCAAAAAGGATACGAATTTTTTCAGCTTTTTTTCAGTTTTTTCAGGTCTTTTTTAGATCTTTTTTAGGGAAAAATTTTTTAAATATTTATTTTTACCAATAGTTTTCCCAATATTAATAATTATTTATTCTTTTTTTATTATTTCTATTATTTTTTATTCTTTTTTATCCTTTTTTAGTATTTTTTCATTATTTCCCTTAAAAATATCAATAAGTTTATATATTTCTTTAAATATAAACAGTAATAAGGTAAAATAATATTTTATTTAAATTACTTATTAAAATGGTTTGTTTTTTTGAAACTAAAACACGAATCATGCCTTCAATCATTTTTATAAAATTTAATTGGTGAAAATATGGAAAATGCTGTTGCAAAACCTAATACTCATAGAAGAGAAGAAAAATTATGGAGTGAAATTAAAAGCTATCAAGTAGCTACTAATAATGCTCGTATTTTAGGAGTGCTTGATGAGTTAATCATTAATGAAAAAACTGGTAAAATCGTGGATATTGCTGTAAAAGTAGAAGCTGGACGTAATATTCATGTTAAAGGTGCTAAACGTAGAGGAGATTTATTATTAATCCCATTCACCAAAATAGAAAAAGTTGGAGAATTTATCATAGTAACTGAATAATTTTTCCGATTTTCACTTTTTTTATTTTTTACTTTTTTCATAATATTAATCTACTATTTTTAATTGCTTAGTCTACTTTATCTAATTTTTATTTGATGTTAACTTTTTGCTTAGCCTATTTTTTCTAAAATTTAATAGATTCTATGAGAATTTTTTAAAGAGTTTTATAGAAAATTATTTTTTAAATTAGTTTATTTATATACTGATTTTAATTTAAAATGTAATGTTTTTATATAATAAAATAAATATAATATTGTTATATAAGGTTGTTATATAATGCCGTTATAACTATAGTTATAATGTATTATAATGCTTTTAATTTAATTGAAATTTATTGAAATTGATCTTAGTAATTTAAATCAATAAGGTTTTGATATGATGTTACTTGAAGTAAAAGACTTAGTTGTTGAAGTGGAAGGTAAACGTGTTTTAAACGGCGTAAACCTTGCCATAAGAGAAGGGGAAACCCATGTGCTTTTAGGTCCGAATGGTGCGGGTAAAAGTACTTTATTCTTAACTATATTGGGATTCCCAAAATATGATGTTGTAGAAGGTTCTATCCTATTCAATGGAGAGGATATTACTGACTTGACCACTACTGAAAGAGTTCAAAAAGGGCTTGGAGTAAGTTTCCAAAATCCTCCAGCTATTCGTGGTGTAAGTGTTAGGGACTTATTGAAATTTGAATCCAAGCAAGACCCTGATGAAGAATTGAATCCAAGAATGCAAGAGCTTGCTAAAAAGCTTAAGTTCAATGATGAATTCTTGGACAGAGATGTTAATAGAGGATTTTCCGGTGGGGAAGTAAAAAGATCCGAAATTCTCCAATTGCTTGCACAAGGACCTCTTTTCACCATGTTTGATGAACCTGATTCCGGTGTGGATATTGAAAATGTGGAATTGCTTGCAGGAGAGTTGAATGTTTTGCTTGACAAAGACAAAAAACCTGGTCAAAGGAAAAAGGCAGGTTTGCTCATCACTCACTTAGGTTACATTTTGAATTTTGTTAAAGCAGATAAGGCTCACGTATTGATGCATGGTGTAATTGCTTGTTCTGGAGACCCAGATGAAATTTTAGAAGACATTAGAAAAGAAGGATTTAATGGATGTGTTGGTTGTGCGGAATGTAACTCATGATGCTCAAAAGGCAAAGGATAAAAAAGCAGCTTTAGGTACTGATATTGTAATTGAAAACTTTACAAAAGAAGAGGTAAATGCTTTTGATGTATTGGATGACATAAATGATGTAGATAAGAAAACCAAAAGGACTTTACTCAGAGTAGGGGTCGACACTGAATCTGATGAAAGATCAGGTTCTTTCTTGCAAATGGATCAATCCAATGTATTTTCACATTCCATTTCAGATTCCATCGAACTCATGAACACCCAAATGGCTTTGGAAAAATATTCCTGGTTAAAGGATTATATGTGGAATGCTGTAAAGCCTGATGCTGATAAATATACTGCTCAAACTGCACTTCGTGAAGCTGAAGAAGAATTCTGCAGTGGTTATTTCATCAGATCTTTACCTGGAACTAAAGAGGTTTTCCCAGTACAGGCATGCATGTTCATCGCAGACCAAGATGTTATGCAAACAGCTCACAACATTATCATTGCTGAAGAAAATTCAGAATTGCATTTGATCACCGGTTGTGCAACTGGTGAAGATGTCTCTTCTGCTCTTCACGTTGGAGTATCTGAAATGTATCTTAAGCCTGGTGCAAAAATAACATTTACAATGGTTCACAATTGGGCAGAACAGGTTGAAGTACGTCCTAGAACTGGAATTGTTCAGGAAAAGGACACAACTTACATAAACAATTATATTTTAACCAGTCCTGTCAGATCCATTCAATCTTATCCTACCACCAATTGTAATGGTGAAAATGCAAGGGCATTGTTCCAAAGTATTCAAAGTGGTGTTAAGGATTCCATTATTGATGTAGGTTCAAGAGCTCTTTTGAATGCACCTAATACAAGTGCTGAAATCATTTCTCGTGCAGTAGCAAATGATGAATCCAAAATCTTCTCAAGAGGTCACTTGTCCGGAAATGTTCCTAACGTAAAAGGGCACTTGGAATGTCATGGATTGGTTTTGGATGACGATTCATCAATCTATGCAGTTCCTGAACTTGAGGCAAATGCAGCAAACCTTGAAATGTCTCACGAAGCAGCAGTTGGTCAAATTGACGAGGAAGAGATTTATTACTTAACCTCAAGAGGATTGACTGAAGAGGAAGCGGCTTCCATGATTGTCAGAGGTTTCTTAAGCATGGACATAACTGGACTTCCTGATGAATTGGCTGCTGAAACTCAAAGAATGATTGACATGAGTTTGGACGGCATGTAGCCCAAACTTTTACTCGCCTTCGGCTCGCAAAAGTTTATCAAATTATTTTCATTGTTGGGACTGATTTTTCCCAACCCTATTTTTTGTCTTTTTCTTATTTTTTATTATTTTTTTTCTTCATTTTTTCTCTCTTTTTTCATTTTTTTTAAAAATTTTCATATTCCTAAATTTAACTAAATTCTTTTATTTAGGCATTCCTTAATTTTTAGCCATTTTTTTCAAATTTATTCTTGTCAATAAAAATTGTTTTAATTGTTTAAAACTTAATATATTTTTATTTAAATTCTTTATTTGATAATCAAGTAAAATTGATTAGTTATTTTCTATTTTTTGTTGGTAAAAAGGGTTATTTTTCAATAATATTTCGTATAAATTGAAATTAAATTTCGGGCTTTGTAATATCTTTTTTTAAAAAAGTATTATAGTATTTAAATCTTTTGTCTTTCGTTTCCAAGTAACCTTTATATTTAATCTTATATATAATATATAATCAGTACATTAATGTTAAGCTGAGCTAGCTCATTAGCGTACGATGATTTGAGATTAAGGTATGCCTTAACATACTTTAATATAGATTTGAAAAACTTTTTTAAAAAAGAAATTAGATTGAAATCTATTAACTTTAAAAATTTTTGATTTGGATTTTTAAGGTTAAACGGGAATTCTTGAATTTTGATTTGGATTCAAGAAGGTAATCTATTAAGATTTTTGATTTGGATCTTTATAGATTAAAAATAGTGAAAACTATTTAGGTTGAGTATCTCAATTATTTCAATTTTAATAAAGTTTAATATTTTTCAATCGATATTAAATCTTTAAATCGTGTTAGTTTTGATTTGATAATGCGATTTAATCTTATTGGATTGAAATAGTTGGATAGAGTCTTTAATTAAAAGATAAGATTTTAATTTAGGACTATAAACTAAATATTTTAATAGAGGAGGATAAACTCTATGTCTGATGATGTAAAAATTGTAATGTTTTGTTGTAACTGGTGTTCCTATGGTGGAGCAGATACTGCAGGTACTGCAAGAATGCAATACCCACCTAACATTCGTGTTATAAGAGTAATGTGTTCTGGAAGAATTGACCCTCAGTTTATTTTGAAAGCATTCAGAGACGGTGCTGATGGTGTATTCGTAGCAGGATGCCACATGGGTGACTGCCACTACGATGCAGGTAACTATAAACTTGACAGAAGAATGAGATTAGTTTATAAATTAGTCGAAGATATGGGAATCGGAAGAGAAAGAGTCCACCACGACTGGATTTCTGCTTCTGAAGGAGAAAAATTCGCTAGTTCTGTAAAAATGATGGTAAACAGAATTAAAGATTTAGGGCCTTCCCCATTGAAAGCACAATTAGATGCTGAAGGATAAATTTAACTGGAGGATTATTTATGGCAGATAAAGCTAAAGTAGGAACTATGTGGCTCGGAGGATGCTCTGGTTGTCACTTATCCATTGCGGACTTTCACGAATCTTTATTAGATGTTTTAGAATTAGCACAATTCGAATTCTCACCAGTATTATGTGATACTAAATACGATGAAGTACCTGAATTAGACGTACTCATTGTAGAAGGTGGAATTAGAAACGAAGAAAACAGAGAATTAGCAGAAATGTTAAGAGAAAAAGCTGGCCTCGTTATTGCATATGGTACTTGTGCAGCTTATGGTGGTATTCCTGGTCTCGGTAACTTACACACTGTAGAAGAATTAACCACTGAAGGTTACATCAACTCCTGCAGTACTGTAAACCCAGAAGGAATTATTCCTAACGAAGATGTACCAACCTTAGAAAGCAGAGTAAGACCATTAGGTGAAGCAATTCAAGTAGATTTATTAATTCCTGGTTGCCCTCCAAAATCTGACGTAGTAGCTGAAGCTATTCTTACCTTATTAAACGGAGGAACTATCGAATTACCAACCACCAACCTTTGTGAAGTATGTCCTAGAGAAAAACCACCAGCTGGTCTCGCTATGGACTTCATTAAAAGACAATTTGAAGTTGGTAAACCAGAAGATGATTTATGTTTAATTGCTCAAGGTTTAGTATGTATGGGACCTGCAACTGTATCCTTATGTGGTGCACAATGCCCAAGTATTGCTATCCCATGTAGAGGATGTTACGGACCTACTGCTAAAGTAAACGATGCAGGTGCAAAAATGATTTCTGCGATTGCATCTGACTACGGTATTAACGAAGATAAAACCGTAGACCCTGAACAAGTAGCTGATCAATTAGATGATATTGTAGGTACTTTCTACACTTACACTTTACCAGCTGCTTTAGTCCCTGCTAAAATGCAAAAAGGAGGAAAATAATATGGTAAAACTTACTATGGAACCTGTAACTCGTATTGAAGGTCACGCAAAAATTACTGTACACCTTGACGAAGCAGGAAATGTAGAAGACACTAGATTACATGTTATGGAATTTAGAGGATTCGAAAAATTCTTACAAGGACGTCCAGCTGAGGAAGTACCTCGTATTGTACCTAGAATCTGTGGTATTTGTGATGTACAACACCACTTAGCAGCTGCTAAAGCTGTTGACCAAATCTATGGATTTGACGATGACGAAATCTTACCTGCTGCTTACAAAATGAGAGAATTAATGAACTGGGGATCTTACATGCACTCTCACGCTCTCCACTTCTACTTCTTAGCAGCACCTGATTTAGTAGTTCCTAACGGAACCAGAAAAACTAGAAACGTTTTCCAAATTATCCAAGATATGCCTGAAGTTGCTTTACAAGCTATTAAAATCAGAAGAAACGGTTTAGATATTGTATCCGCAACTGGTGGTCGTCCAATTCACCCAACTTCCTCTACTCCTGGTGGTATTTCCACTGAATTAGATGAAGAAACTCAAGCTGACTTATTAGCAAAAGCTAAAGAAAACGTAGAATTAGCACAAGCAACCATTGAATTAGCAGTACCTATCTTAGAAGAAAAAATTGACTTAGTCAAAACCTTAGGTTACTTCGGTGACACCCGTCACTGTGGTCTCGTAACCAAAGATGGTGACTGGGATGTATACAACGGTAAAGTCAGAATAAAAGATAAAGACGGTTCTATTTACACTGAATATAACAACCTTGAATACAAAGATATTGTTGCTGAACACGTAAAACCTTACTCCTGGTTAAAATTCCCTTACATTAAAGAATTAGGATACCCAGAAGGTATTTACAGAGTAGCACCATTATCCCGTATTAACGTTTGTGACAAAATGCCTGATGCAGCTCCTTTAGCACAAGGTGCTTTAGAAGACTTCAGAGACAAATTCGGTTACGCACAATACCCATTATTATTCCACTGGGCAAGATTAATCGAATTATTAGCTTCTGCTGAAATGGCTGTTGACGCATTAGAAGGTGACTTATCCGGTGACAAATTCCCAGATGCATTAGAAAGAACTGCTGGTGAAGGTGCAGGTATTGTAGAAGCTGCTCGTGGTACTTTAATCCACCACTACACAACTGATGATGAAGGTTTAATCACCCAAGCAAACATCATTGTAGCAACTATCCAAAACAACCCTGCAATGGAAATGGGTATTCAACAAGTAGCTAAAGACTACATCAAACCTGGTGTAGAAGTAGATGACTCCATCTTCAACTTAATGGAAATGGTTATCAGAGCTCACGACCCATGTTTATCTTGTGCTACCCACACTATGGATAGCCAAATGAGATTAGCTACTGTAGAAGTATATGACAGTGAAGGAAATATGATTCAAAAAATCTAACTTTGGAGTGTTAAAATGATAGTATTCAATGAAAATAGCTGTATTAAATGTGGAGCATGTGAAGGCGTTTGTCCTACAGCAGCTATTGAAGTAGGCGATCACATCGTTTACTGTGATACTTGTAACGAAGAACCTAAATGTGCAGAAGTCTGTCCTAATGGTGCTTTACAAGTAGAAGACATAGCTATTGATGAAGAAGGAAACACTCAAGTTAGATTAATCTTTAACAAAACCAAATGTGATGAATGTGGAGATTGTGTAGACGCATGTCCTTCCAAAACTCTTAAATTAGATGCAGAAGATTCTCAACTCCTCAAAGGATTCTGTGTAATGTGTCAAAAATGTGTTGACATTTGTCCTGTAGACGTTATCGGAGTTCCTGGAGTAAAAGAACCTGCAAGCAGAGTTATTGAACCAGAAGGCGCAGTATACATTGAAGATTGTAAAGGATGTGGCGTATGTGTAGCTGAATGTCCTGTTGATGCAATCACCTTATCTGCTTACGGAGAACCTATCGAAGTAGATGAAGACAAATGTATCCAATGTGGAGTATGTTCACAATCCTGTCCATGGAATGCAATTTTCATCGCAGAAAATGCAAACCCTGCTAAACGTACTAAAGACATGAAATCATTCACTTTAGACGCTGAAAACTGTATCGGTTGTAATTCCTGTGTTGACATTTGTCCTGGAAGCTTCATCACTCCTAAATCTGACTTGACTGTAGATCTTCCAGAAGCATGTGCTGCATGTGGTCTTTGTGTAAATGTATGTCCTGTAGATGCAATTGACTTAGATGTTGAATATGGTGCATCCAAATTCAGTGCTAGTGAAGGTATCTGTTGGGACGAAGAAAAATGTCTCTTTGATGGTGGTTGTGCTTTAAAATGTCCTACTGAAGCTATAAAAGTAGTTACCAAAAGAGGAATGGAAGTACCTTCCCGTCAAAAAGATATGGGCGAACAATCTTTCACCATGTGTGTAAGATGTGGTGCATGTGCTAACGTATGTCCTAACGACGCATTGATCTTAGACTATGTAGACAAAGAAATTGATGGTGAAGTGGTATCTAGAGATAGAATCATCTTCAACCCATCTAAATGTGACGAATGTGGAGAATGTATTGACGCATGTCCATATGATATGTTACACAAAGCATACAAAGTCAACTTACCTATTGCTGGATTCTGTACTCTCTGTGAACAATGTCTCGAGAAATGTACTCCTGAATCCTTATCTTTAAAATAGATAAGTTATCAAACACAAAACAAAATCAAACCTGAATTCAGGTATAAGGCACTTAACATGGGGGTAAGTGCCTTTTTTATTTATTTAAACTTTTTTTCAATCAATTAATCTAAACTATTTTTCTAAATCAACTAATTATAATTCTTCTTTAATATTTTTCAAAGATTTCTATTTGCTATTTTAATCAAATTTATTAAACATTAAATTAAATATTAAATTAGTTATAAACTTAATATTTGTTTAAGTAAAATTTTTTATAATCATAGGAAATTATTTTAATTTTAAAATTATTTGCATTATTTGAAGTGGTTTTATGTTTGATTTAGTTCTAAAAAATCTTAAGTTATTGGATTATCCAGATGAAGTGTATTTAGCTATTGAAGATGGCAAGATAGCAAAAATTTCAAAATCTACAATTGAAGGTGAAAAGGAGATAGATCTTAATGGGCAAATAGTATTGCCTGGTCTTATTGATCCTCATGTACACTTTAGAGATCCTGGATTAACATATAAGGAAGATTTTAGGACAGGTTCTATGGCTGCAGCAAATGGTGGATTCACATTTGTTATGGATATGCCAAACACTGTTCCAAAAACCAATACATATGATGCATTTAAAGAAAAGCAAAAGATTGCAGAATCCAAATCTGTAGTGAATTTTGGACTTCATGCAGGATATTCCACACCTGAGGAAATGGAAAAGATTCTTGAATTGAATCCGATGTCCTTTAAAGTCTTTATGGATTTGGAAACTGATGAGGACTTGGATAGGGTATTCCATGACATTTCTAATTTAAGCAAAAAAACAATTGTAACTACTCATTGTGAAAAAAGAGATATTGTGTTGAAGTCTACTAAGGATTTTGAAGAAGAAACTGATGCCATTGCATACAGCTATGGCAGACCTGCAGAATCTGAAGATGAGTCTGTTGCACAAGCAATTGGGCTTTCAAAAAAATATGGTGTTGATTTGCATATTTGTCACTTAAGCACTAAGAATGCAATGAACTTAGCTATTTCCAATAATGTTAGTTTTGAGTTCACACCTCATCATTTGCTATATGACAATACTGCATTCAATGAGTTTGGAACACTGATCAAAACCAATCCTCCTTTAAGAGAAAATGGCAAAAACATCACAATCGGTGATTTGAATGAAAATTCAATCATTGGAACTGATCATGCACCTCACAGCTTAGAGGAGAAAACCAAAGGAGTTTGGGATTCAAGTCCCGGTATCCCATCTTTGGAAACCGTTTTATCATTATTGTTGACTGAAGTAAACAGGTCTAATCTTGAATTAAAATTAATTCCAAGGATATTTTCTGAAAATACTGCTAAAAGGTTCAATCTAAACAGCAAAGGTTTCATTAAAGAAGGGTTTGATGCTGATTTGGTTGTTGTTGATTTAAAACAGGAAGGAACCTTTGATATCGATAAATTCTATACAAAAGCGGAGTATTCTCCATTTGACGGACTTCCATATCAAGGAAAGGCAACTATGACAATAGTCAATGGTGAAGTTGTTATGGAAGATAATGAATTAATTTTATAATTATTGTCGCCTATGGCATATAGATGTCAACTTAATAAAATTTTCATTATTTTATATTCTTTATTTATCTTAATTATTCGATTGATATTTTTAATTGTTTTTTAGTCCTATTCATTTTAATCAATCATGATTTTTATTTAATTGGTTGAATTCCCCCATCACTTTTTCACTTTTTTTAGTTCTAATTTTTTCATATTTTATTTCTTTCATATTTTCACTTTTTCAATTTTCCACTTATTCAATTTTTCACTTTCTCATTTTTATCATTTTATCATTTTTCTTTTCCAATATTCTTTTGAATCAATGTTGTTAAATTGTTTCAATATTATGTTAATTATTGATAATAATTCGTATTTTCTAATTTAAAAGATTTATAGAAAATCT
>JADLKP010000336.1 GCA_016838945.1 Methanobrevibacter sp. | reverse complement strand
TCAGACTGTCGACAAAGTCGGTTCAAAAATGAATCGACTTTTTAATTGATTGAATATCGATTTGATTTTGTATGATAATGATGAAAAAAGTGAAGAATGTGTTTGTTTAAGGTCTCTCTTTTCCCTTCTTTCAAGGGCTAAGGAGATCTTTTTCATATTTTGTGCAGCACAAGAGAGCCAGGTATTCCCCTGAACTTTCTTAATCCCGCGATAGGTCGCATAACGATATCCATGATTTTGTTTACTCTCTGCGAAACTTCGTTCAATGGTCGTTTTTCGTTTGGCATAGAGTTGTTTCCCTTGAGTGGAGAGTCGTCGCGCTCTATTTCTTTCAAATACAGACTGTTTGAGATGTTGTCTGATTTCAATCTTCTTTCTTCCTTGTAAACAGTCTTGAGCTAAAGGACATCCTTCACAATTGGATTTCTTATGATAGACTTTATACCCATTGGCATCAATGTTTCTTAAGGGAAAGACCACCCCTACAGGACAGACCCAGAGGTCTTTATCTGAATCATACGTAAACTTTCTTTTGAGTTCTTTCATTGCTTTAGAACGATTAAATCGTCGATATCCAATCACCCCATAAATCCCTTTGTCTTCAAGTCCTTCTAGGATTTCATAACTATAATAACCACTGTCCAGACCAACTTGACAAGGTCTGAGGTGTGTCTTTTGTTCAATGACCTCTAAACGGTCTAAATAGGGAACGGAATCGTGAACATTCCCTTTAGTAATATACGCATCAACGATAATATTATGTGCTCCATCCACTGTCCGATGATCTAAGTACATAAAGCCTTCTTCTTTATGATCTCGATGATAATAACCACTCTCAGGATCAGTTAAGCTTACTTTGATTTCTTTTCGTTCAAGTTGTTCTGTAAATTCAAAGGGTTTCTTGTTTAATTCGTCTCGGACTTGATTAATTTCTTTCTCTAATTGTTCTCTTCGTCGCTTGGTAATCTGTTGACTCTGAATTTCACTCTTTCGCTTATTGGCATTGGCTTTAATATGAGTTGAATCACTAAAGAAGGCCTCAGCGGTGACGAGTCGATGATGAATCGCTTGACTTAAGATTTGATCAAAGACTTGTTCAAAAAGATTGGTTTCTAGGAAACGTCGCTTAATATTTTGAGAGAGGGTGGAATGATGAGGCACCGACTCAGAAAAAGGAAGATCTAAGAACCAGCGATAAGCCACATTCACTTCAATCTCTTGACAGGTTTGTCTAAAACTTTTAATTCCAAAGAGATGTTGAATGAAGACCATTTTCATTAAAAGTTCAGGTTCAACACAATTTCGCCCATTATTTAAACAATAATAGTCTTTAAATAAAGGATTAATAAATGAAAAATCAATAGTGAGTTTAATCTTACGAAGTAAATGGTTTTCTGGAACAAGTTGATCTAAGGTGTTAAGGATCATTTCTGATTGAATTTGTTTTCTTTCTTTGAACATAAGCCACTCCGAGTTTCTAACACCTATATTATACCATAACGTTATCATAATTAACATTCTTTATTCGTAAATTCCATAAAAAAAGACTGTTAACTTTTACTTTGTCAACAGTCTGA
>JADLKP010000335.1 GCA_016838945.1 Methanobrevibacter sp. | reverse complement strand
ATGGTGGGACTGGGAGCACTCAAGTACTTCATCTTGAAGGTGGATCCGAAAAAGAACATGACCTTCAATCCGAAAGAGTCGATCGACTTCAATGGCAACACAGGCCCCTTCATCCAGTACACACATGCCCGCATTCAGTCGGTGCTGCGCAAGGCAGTCGACCAGGGTATCACTCTCCCGGAGGCGATGGAATTCTCGCTCCCCCTCTCCGAAAAGGAAGAGGGACTGGTGCAGCTGCTCGCAGAATTTGCGGCAGTGGTACAACAGGCCGGAACGGAGTACAACGTATCACTGATCGGCAACTATGTTTATGAGTTGGTGAAAGAATACAACCAGTTCTACCACGACTACCCCATCCTGAAAGAGGAGAACACCCCCCTGCGTGACTTCAGGCTGGTGCTCTCCAAAAATGTGTCACTCACGATCCGCAGGGGGATGTCGCTCTTCGGCATTGAAGTGCCGGAGCGGATGTAGATCAATTGTAGGCTTTCTCGCCATGCTCGAAATAGTCGAGGCCGATCTCTTCCTCTCTGCTGCTGACACGGATACCCATGGTGTACCTGAGGGTGGAGAAGAGGGCGCTTCCGGCGATGGCTGCCCAGGCCGCGATGGCCAGTACCCCGACCGTCTGACTGACCAGTACACCGGTATTGCCGCCATAGAAGAGGCCGGGCAGGGTGGCGTCGGCAGAAAAGAAGCCCACCATCAAGGTACCGAAGGCACCGCATACACCGTGCACCGAAACGGCACCCACCGGGTCATCTACCTTCAGTTTCCTGTCGATCAGTTCCACCGAGAAGACCACCAGTACACCGGCCATCAGCCCGATTAGAATTGCCCCACCCGGAGTGACCACGTCACAGCCTGCCGTGATAGCGACCAGCCCTGCCAGCACTCCGTTGAGGGTCATGCTGAAGGTGGGTTTTCCGTAGCGGATCCAGGTGATGATCAGCGTGGCGATGCCCCCTGCGGCGGCGGCACCGTTGGTGGTCAGGAAGATGTGTGCTACCAGATCGGGGTCACCCAGCCCCAGCGTGGAGCCGGGGTTAAAGCCGAACCAACCGAGCCATAGGATAAAGACACCCAGTGCGGCCAGGGTGAGGCTGTGCCCCGGGATGGCATGCACCTTTCCCTTCTTGTACTTGCCGATGCGGGGACCCAGGAAAGCGGCTCCGATGAAGGCCAACCAGCCACCCATGGAGTGGACCACCGTGGATCCGGCAAAATCGTGAAAGGGTATGGAGAGCTGCGAGAGCCATCCGCCACCCCACACCCAGTGCCCCGAGATGGGATAGATAAGGGCCGAGATGGCCACGCTGTAGAGCAGGTAGGCCTTAAATTTGGTTCGCTCTGCCATGGCGCCTGAGACGATGGTGGCGGCGGTGGCAGCAAAGACCAGCTGAAAGATAAAGAAGGCACTGTTGGGTATGCCCAGCTCCAGGGCATGGTTTACCTTCGAGAAGATCTCCAGCTCTCCGAAGAAGCCGTTGCCGCCACCATACATGATGCCGTAGCCGATGAGCCAGAAGGCGATGGATCCCATGCAGAAGTCCATCAGGTTCTTGAAGAGGATGTTGGTGGTG
>JADLKP010000334.1 GCA_016838945.1 Methanobrevibacter sp. | reverse complement strand
ATCTTTTTATTTATAAAAACTATATATTATAGTAAATCTAAAAAAACTTGATTTGCGAATGTTTTTTTATAAATAGTTTTATATAGTAAATTTTTATAAGTTCTTAAGTTGTGATTATATGGTATCTAAAGAAAGTGATGAAAAAAGGGTTACTATTGTAATAAATAAGAATCTGGATTATAAGTTTAGAAAGATGGCCTCCCAGAAATTCAAGTTTGAACCAAGATGGTATAGCAAGGCTATGGAAGAAGCTGTCAATCTATGGATTGAGGATAATGTTGATGAAGATTTTGAATAATTTTATAAATTTTAAATATTATATAATATATTATGCCTTCAATTGATTTTATTAGACAAATTCAAAAGAATGACCGTGAAACATTCTTCAAGGATTTTGAAAATGCACAAAAATTAAAGAATCAGGATTTAAGCTCTGAAACATCAAACAGATTATCTGATTCAAGACCTTTGATTGCAGATTTTACAGAGTATTCCCCACTTCATAATGGACATTTTCATTGCATGAAGACTGCAAAGACTACTGTTCCAGATGGATTGTTTGTAGCGGTTGTTCCAGGATTGTTTGAGAGAAGCGGTAGAGGATTGCCTTATATTATGCATAGAAAGACAAGGGCAGAGATAGCTATTGCTGTGGGGGCAGATATTGTTGTTGAAGGGCCCCCTATGGGAATTATGGGGTCTGGCCAATATTCCTTATGCTTGACCAAGATGTTCCAGGCATTAAACACTGATTTTATTCCTAGAGGATACAGACCTTTTGATGGATATGAAAAAATTTTAGAGAGAATTTCCTTAGGTCACGGAGTTGCTCCAAAACCTTATAAGATCGTTGATATGGACACTAAAGAAGTTATCTATAATGGAAAGCTGGAAGAAGACAATTATGTTATTGTATCGTTCTCAAAATCACTTAAGAGAATAGGATTTGACTTTAAGGACAAATTTATTTTTGTTCCACGTATTGAGGGCGTTAGTGGAACATTGATTCGTAAGGCATGTTCTGAGAATAATTTGGAATCAGTTAAAACAATGCTGCCAAGTGAGACAATCAGGATTTTAGAAAGAGAAATCAATGCAGATCGAGCACCATTGCATGATTTGAGAGATGAGGAGAGCATCATTGATTCTGCAAACAATTTGTCTTATGATGAGTTGGTCAAATTAAATTTCTTCAATGACAAATTAGCAAATGAGTTGATCAATCAACGTGAAATAAAACCTTTTGAATCAATAGGTGAAATTGAAGATTCCATTTTCTATGGTTTCAGCAGTCATTTCAAAAATAGGGTATTGAGCATTTTGGAAACAAGGATCAATGCAGATATGATTTCAGAGTACATCAATAATTATCCAAGCACTGTTCGTGTCTTAAATTATAAAGATGAAGATGTATTGGAGGAATTCAAAGAAAAGGTCTTTTCCAATGAAAAGAATTATGTCTCTAATATTGATGTTTGTGATTGCTAATTTTTTTATTTTAATTTTTATTTTTCAATTTAATGTTCGGATTGTTAATTTTTTTACTTTTTTTTATCGAAAACTATTGTTTATTAGTAAATATTA
>JADLKP010000333.1 GCA_016838945.1 Methanobrevibacter sp. | reverse complement strand
TGGGGGTGTCAGGGAAGGGTTTGCCAATCAGATTCAGTTCACTGGCATCGGTGTACTTGATCTCCTGACTCTTAATTGAGAGAATCGCAGCAAATAGTAGTACGGAAAGGATAATCTTTTTCATATGATTCATAATTTAGCAATCAAAGGTATCACATGGAACTCGCTCTTAATCAACTCCTTTGGCAACAATGATGATCATGTTCGTTTCATAGAGAATTGATGATACCACAAAGTTACGATTTCTCATCGGCATTTGTTCAAGGTTGAAAGGAAAAGCAATGGTTGTAGTGAGAGGTATAAAAAGATGCCGGATTAATTACCTTGAAAATGAAATCCTCTGATTTGGAAGATTCCAGCATTGCTATACAATCGGGTGGTCAAATTAAAATGTGTCAGGTATTATTTACACTACCTTAACAACAATAACTATTGAATGATATTGATAATGTTTTTCTCAAAAGGATCAATAATAATTGAGAATAAATTCATTAAACTATGTAATATAGCGACTGTCCAATAAGGCCTATTCTCAATTCTGATGATATATGTAAACATCAACAACGCACCGATAAAGAAGTTATAAACAATATATGATAAACTATAAAAATGGATCAAGCCGAATACTGCTGCACTTAATAAGACAATAAAAAACTTATTTTGATTTAACCAGCCAAT
The DNA here is from genome assembly GCA_016838945.1 of Methanobrevibacter sp. GTDB lineage: Archaea > Methanobacteriota > Methanobacteria > Methanobacteriales > Methanobacteriaceae > Methanobrevibacter. The sequence continues at coordinate 919 of JADLKP010000333.1, read as the reverse complement.
TATTGATAATAATTTATATACCCACTTTTGAAAAATCAGTGTTTCAATTAGAGGTGCCAGAATAACCACTTCTAATACTTTCCTACCCAATCCGGCGCTCATTATTGTTTCATTTGGTGTAGGAGAAAATAAGATGTCAAATTTTTCCAGAAAGTAATAATAAACAGGACTCCATATGACATAAAACACTAAGAATGATATAAATAGATATAACACAAAAACAAAAGAATTGCTTTTCCTTAGTAATGTGAGTATTTTATTCATATGGCGTTATTCAATTTATTTTATCTCTTTGTCCATAAATAAATTAGGAATGAGACAAAAGCTCCGGACAATGTGGCAATTATTTTATACATAACATAATTATCCGCCCAATTTCCTCGGAACAGTAAAATACTTATCAGTACTCCCAAAGCATTCATTATCGAAACGCTAAAATTTTCATACAAAAACACTTTTAAATTATTAATACTAAAATTAATTTGTAACTTATTGCGCGCATTTAAATTACAGGAATAAAATTAGTGGGGCAAAGTGAAATATAATTGCACTGTGAAGGATATTTCATGGCGGAATTAATATTTTTCTTCACATACAGTAAACGCAGGTTTACATCTTTCCCGAACGGATGCCCGCATGCTGGTTTTCAATATATGCTTTTTTGTATAATTGAAAAAGCAACATATCTTTGTAGAATACAATGCGAGGATGAGACCCTAGTAAAAACATTCGCTCCATAATTGGTTTTAATCCTGAGGGGGATTCTGCATTATACCGATGACGATTATCTGCTTTACATGCGTGACCCGGACCCATATGAATGTGCTAAAGAATTTGCAACCCATACTTGCAAAAGCCTGTTTATAACCGGTAAAGCCGGAACAGGAAAGACCACCTTTCTGCATCAGTTTCGTGCCGA
>JADLKP010000332.1 GCA_016838945.1 Methanobrevibacter sp. | reverse complement strand
AAAAAAATAAATTAAAATAAAAAAGAAGTAAATTATCTATAAAAATTAAAAATAAAAAATATAAAAGATTGTTTAAAAAAATAAATTAAAATAAAAAAGAAGTAAATTATCTATAAAAATAATTTACGTAATTTTAAAGCTGCTTTTGGTTGAACTTTAATTAATGCTTTTACAAGTTCAGTTGTACCGATTGTGGTGAATTCCAAACCTTGGAATGCCTGAGCGATATTGTTTAACTCCTCATCATCTAAAGACCATAAGTAGTCACAAGCTTTGGAGTATTTGTCCATATCATGACCCATATCTTCTCTAACCAAGTCATCATATTTTTTAAGGAATTCTTTAGAGCAATCTCCAGCTTTAATTGCTTCGGCAGCAACTTGACCAGCGTATTTACCACCAGTAATACCACTAGTGATTCCTCCACCGGTAAGTGGGTTTACTTGACTTGCCGCATCTCCACAAAGCATGATGTTGTCATTGTACATCTCTTTTACAAGTCCACCAACAGGGTCTCCACCAACATTTATTTCAACAGGTTGAGCATCTTTGGTCGCATAACAGTTGTTTACAGCATCAACCAAGTATTCATATGCGGATTTTTCAGCCATTTCAGGAATGATAGCAAGTCCTGCATTTACAACGTCATCACCTTTAGGGAATAACCAGAAGTATCCTCCAGGAGCTACACTACCGAAGTAGAACTCAAGTACGTCACTTCTTTCCATTTTAGCATTACACATTTCAAATTGAATACCTGATTCCATATGTTTAGGTTTGGTGATAGCCTTTAATCCAGCCCATTTAGCTACATGGGATTCAGGACCATCTGCACCAATAAGGATTTTAGCGTTAATGTCATAAACTTCACCCATACATTCACAGGTGACAGTGTATGATCCATCTTCTTCTCTTTTAAGACCTTTTGCTTGGGTCTTGATTCTGATTTCTGCTCCTTCTCTTCCAGCTTCCATAGCCAAATGCTTATCGAAGACTTTTCTTTCTAAGATGTAACCTGCTTCAGGCAATTCGATAACATCGTTTGTAAGCCATACATCAGTTCCATCAGGAGCAACTAATCTTACACCTTCAATTTCTCTTGTAATCCAATGAGGGTCTGCTTCAAGTTCCAAAATCTCAAAAGTTCTTTTGGAAACACCTTCCGCACATCTTTTAGGAGCACCAATTTCAGATTTCTTATCCATGAGGATTACTTTTGCACCACCTTTTGCAGCAAATCTTGCAGCGGTAGAACCAGCAGGTCCTGCACCAATAACCAATACATCAGTTTTAATCATAATAATTCATCCCCATTAATCTATTCTTCTAATTCCAATGCCGCTAATGGACAAGCATCTACACAAATTCCACATTCATTACAGTTTTCATCAAAAACCAAATCTGTTTCTTTTACTTCTATGCAGTTTCTTACACAAACACCTGCGCAACAACCGCAATAAGAACACCAATCTTTTACAATCATAATATAACTCCACAAAATCTATTTCAATTAGTAATTAGTATAAAACCATTAATTATTTTAAAATATTTAAAACAATCCAAATTAAATTAAAAAACTAAGTTTTATAATATTTTAGAATA
>JADLKP010000046.1 GCA_016838945.1 Methanobrevibacter sp. | reverse complement strand
CGCTAACGTTCCGCGGCTATGCGCCGGGCGGGGGTTTTATTTGGAATTGTCCTTTTGAAAACGTGCATTTCCCGCATCCGTAATCTATCAACCGAAGACGAATGCCCGCCTGGCGCATAGCCGTTGTTATGTGCTGGCTATTTTTATTCAATTATTTTCCTTTTCAAATTCTTCAATTTCTCTGTAAAATTCAATGGCTTTTTCAACGGATTTTCCTCCTGAACCTGCTATTAAATTTCTAAACCACTTTTTATTTAAGTTTTCGGGTTTGTGGTTTTTATACAACCAAAAGGAAAAGTAAATAAAACTACCCGTCAGGATTACTTGAAAAATAATATAAGGTAAACCTACGTCTTGTGGAAACCAACTATTGCTCAAATAAAACGTGGTAAAAAAAGGAAATTGTAAACACATAAATTTGGCGTGGTCAATTATGGAAAGTTGAAGTTTTGATAATTGTTTCTGAATTTCCATTATGCTGCCATCGTAATTTATATTTTTTGTCCAAGCAAGATGTTTAATATAGTCCGCAAACCCTTTTATATTTATCAAAGCGATTGCCGAAACTGAAACGATAAAATAATTATTTGCTGAAGAATAATTTGAAATGGCATAAAACAAAGCGTAGCCCAAGATGAGAAGATAAAATACAAAAGCCACTATTCCTCCCGTTTTTAATTGAACCAAGCCTTTTAAAGTAGATTCTGCTTTTCGACCAATGGTTTCTTTTAAAAGTAACTTGTTAATTGTCAATGTTTTTTCTATTTTGACATTTTGCTCTTTCCAAATATTTATAAGTTCTATATTTTCCATTTTATTGATTTTTAAGTTGATTGAATTCCTTTTTTAGTTTGTTTTTAATTCTGCCAATTTTTGTTGCAACATTGGTTTCTGTAATTCCGATGATTTCTGAAATTTCCTTATAACTTTTTTCTTCGAGGTATAACAACATCAGGGCTTTGTTCAAGTCATTTAATTCTGAAATTATTTGGTTCAATATTTCCAAATTGGTGTCTTTTTCATCGGCTATTTCTGTTTCGGAAAAATCTAAAATATCTGTTGTAAGTGGGTTTGAAATTCGTTTTCTACTGTTCTCTTTTCTGTAGAACGAAATAGCCACGTTCAATGAAATTCGGTATATCCAAGTTGAAAGTTTAAATTTTTCGTTGTAGTTGTCAAATGATTTCCACAACTGTAAAATAATTTCTTGAACAAGGTCTTTCCTGTCTTCAATGTTCCGGCAATATGAGATTGCGACTTTAAATAGAATACCTTTATTTTGCTCAATAACTACGAGAAAATTAGCTGTTCTATCTTTGTCCATTATTCGGTTTGTGCGTTTGAGAATTTAATTTTAATACATAGGTTGTGCTGTCTGTTTTTATTGGTGTTTTTGGTTTTTCACTAAAATAATTTCTTGTTATCGAAATGCTACAACCTGTTGAGAGTATTGTAAATACTGTAATAACAGCAATAATTAACCTGATGTTTTTGTGTTCCATTTTAGTTTGATTTTATTAAGAAGTATTTGTCTTTTCTTAATTATTCGCACAATGGTTCCAAAAATCACACTTTTTTAAAGTTTTTTTTCAGTCAATAATTCAGCTTTAATTATTAATGAAGTTTAGAGTAGAATTTTGATGTTATTTCCGATGTTTCTTTAGCTTGCACATAACGGTTGGGTATATGAAACGTTTGGCATTTCAAAGCGATTTCCTATCAAACCGTTACAATGTTTATTAGATGTACCGACCTTAAAATCAGCACTATCCGCCAAATGTTTTATATACCGTGTTACCAACTGGCCTTTATTCATTTTCAATCAATTAGCTATCAATTTTGCAGTACCTCGTGCGTCCGGACAGACACACTCTTTGACAAGTTTTGGTCGTGCGATTGGCTTTTTGAGCGACTTGGCAATGTGTGTGGCTGTGAAGCGTTGGCATTAAATGTTCTTTATTATATTTAAAAAATCCTCCAATTTATATGCGTTATCAACTGTCCGTCTTTCGTAAACCATAAAGTATCTATAATCATTACCTGCTTTGCTTGCCCAAAGTCCGCCAAGTCTTATTTTTTGCTCTGCGTCTAAATGGTCGCCTTTGGTTTCTAGCACAACAGTCTTTCCGCTCTTGGTTTGTATTATGAAATCAGGATAGTGATTTACAAACCCGTTTATTCGAAATCCTTTTTTCTCAATGTTTCGAGTCCAAAATGCAATGTTCGACATATTGCCAATTTCATTGATTACCCTTTCCTCAAATCCGTTCATATTACCTTCTTTTTCGTAAAGTGATTTGGTAATATCCTTTGAGGTATTTCCTGGAGAAATCCGTTTTGGAAGTTTGAACGATTGCTTAATAAATACCTTATCGGTATCAAGAAAATCTTTGAACTTTTGTTCCGCAAAATTCTCCGACAATTCTTTTATTTTTTTCTTAATCTTGTCAGTGTAAGTATATTCATTATTAGCAAAATCGGTGAATTGTTCATCTTTGAAATCCTCTAATATTCGGGTAATGTATTTCTCAATCTCTTTGTCTGGAATCGGGTACATATTACCGATTATATCCATTATCCGCTTGGTGAAATTTTTTACACGGCTGTCTTTTCTTGCAGGGTCAAGAATGTAGGTTAAAATACTTTCTTTTACCGTACCGTCAAGTCGTACAAAGGTTGGAGTATGTTCCTTTTTGGTTTCGTCCAAATCTACTTTGTAGAGTTCGGAAGTAATATTGTAGAATGCAATATTTGTGTCCGATTTACTCAATGCAAAACCTTCTAATAAATTTTCTTTTTCCAGTGCAGTTTCTTCTTCTCGTGTGCCAAACAAATCGTTTGCTGGCACTTTTAAGAAAAATTGCGGTAAATTTATTTGCTCGGCTTGCTCTTTGAAAATGTCTTTTATACTGTAAGTTTTCACAAGCTCTTTTATTGCGTTTGGCAAAGCAATTGTGCTGTCAGTTTCCATTTCGGAAACCGTTTTCTCAAATGCCTTATTTTGTTCTAATGCGGTATTTTCAATCTCTGAAACGGAATCGCTTGGAGTAACTGAATCACTTGGCAACACAATTCTCGAAGTATCAATATCGGAAGTAATATCGTCCGATGCCTCAGCTGTTTCAGCCGTTGACATTGTTAATGTCAATTGCTGTAATGGGTCGGTTTGTTTTGGTGTTTCTATTGCTGTAGTATCAGCAAGTTTATAATCTTTATCGCTGAAACCTGCTTTATTTAAGCCTTTTACAATATTATCAAGTGTATCAAGAAACTTTGACGATGCCGTTAAAACATAACTTAAATTTAAAAGTGGAAAATTATGTTTCATTACATACGGCTGACGTAAAACCCTACCTAAAATTTGTTCAACATCGACTGCCGAACTTTTATCTGCTAATGAAGCTAAAATATATGCAAATGGACAATCCCAACCTTCTTTGAGTGCATTTACTGTAATGATGTAACGAACAGGGCAATCCTTGCTCATTAAATCCTCATTTTTCAGTTCATTAAGGTTTGCCGTTTTTATTTTGATTTGTTCTTCTGGAATTTTTAATTCAATAAGCTTTTCTTTCAGCTTTTCAAAAGTAGTGTTATCGTCTGCATTTCTTGGCTGTGCTTGAAATAGCACTATCGGACGAATATATTTGCCACCTTTCTTTTCTTCTTCTAACGCCTGTAATTCTAAACGTTTTTGAAGTTGTAATGCGGAGTTAATTACTTCTGTTTTGTCTTGATGGTTGTAAACAATCACAGGTAGTTTTACCATGTTTTCCTTTTTCAATTCAAGGGCATCGATAAAACTGATAATATTACTGTTGTTGCGTGGTGTCGCTGTTAAATCAAGTATAAAACTTGGATTGATTTCTTTGAGCATATCAACACTTAAATCACTTCCGGCATTGTGGCTTTCGTCAACCACAACAACAGGATTCAAGTATTTTATAACCTCGCCTAATGTAATATCAGCGTTTTTACCTAAAAGATTTTCAAAGCTTTGTAAGTTTCCGTTTTCCTGAAAAACTTTGCGGTCTTCCTTGTTTTTAGCCCGTAAACTATCAAAACTAAAAACCATAATGTTTAACTGTTCCTTTACCGAAGTAGCATTAAATCCGCTTCCTTGCAGTAAAGTTGCCTTATCGAAAACCTCTACCTTATTTCCAAAATGTGAATTAATTTTTTGGCGGTAAGGATGCGATGGGTCTTTTAGGTTTTTTATGGTTTGGTCTAAAATGGTAATTGAAGGAACCAACCACATTACCGCTTTTGGTTTATCGTAATCAAAAGCATCGAATATTGTTTTTAGGGCATTACAAGCAATAAAGGTTTTACCACCAGCGGTGGGTACTTTAACACAAATATGTGGAACTCTAGGAACATTGTTTTTGTAAGGTTCAATGGCTGTACCAGAAAACGGTTGTAATGGTGTTTTTGGGTGCTTCGCCCAAAAATCGTAAAAAGCCTCTTTTGTGTCTTTGGTTTCCTGTACATGTTCCAAAAACAAAGAAAGGTCGTTTATTACATCTTGTTGATATGCTTTTAGTTCCATTGTTTAAAATCTTGTAATATCCCGTGGTATTTTTTTGAAAATAATATTGTGCTTGCTCATAAACTCTTTGGTAAGCAAACAGTTGTCGGCATAAATAACATACTGCTCTGCCTTTGTTTTTATAGTTGCCAAAAATTCATGATTGAGTGTTGTGGTTTCGTTTGGCTCGTAATTGAAATAATAAGCAGTTTCGTCCTTTTTACCTAAAAAGTGTTTATTGTCTTTATTGTCAGATTCAATAAATGCTGTTTTTGTTTCGGTGTACCAAACGTAGCTACGGATTTTTGCAATGCCAACCGATTCGTTTAGGTTTCCTTCTTCGCTGAAAAGTGGTTGACCTAATTCGTAAAAGTCGAAACTTCCGTCTATGCTGTCACCTGCCGAATAACCATTAATTACTCTTTTAATTCTTTCAGATGTAACTTCCTCTGCATATTCTTCCATTTCAATTAAAATAAATTTTCTATTACCCTCATCTTCTGAGTTTAAACTCAATACTGCGTGTGCGGTAGAGCCTGAACCTGAAAATGAATCTAAAATAGTGTCCTCTGGAAATGTTAAGGCTCTTAAAATCTCAGATATTAAAAATAATGGTTTAGGATAGTTGAATTTTTTCTCATCAAAGATTTCATTAAGTAATGCAGTCCCTTTTACAGAATAAAACTCTTTTTCCAGCCAAAGTGTTGGAATATCATTGCCAACTGTTTTATTTTCGCCAAAAGTCAGCGTGGGAGAATCGTTCTCTTTACCATTGACTTGTAAAATACCTGATTCTATTTTTTTAATAACACCCTCAGGTAAATATTGAATGCTATATTTATTGAGACTATCTTTTTGCCGATTTATCCCAACTTTTATATAACCTTTTTCCCAATCTGATAAAAGACGATTTGGTGATAATCTCCATACACAATCCTTGCCTTTACTAGTTATTGGCCAAATTGCAACTGTTCCTTCAGGAGCTTCATTAAAATCATAGGCAAAAGTGCTTAACTCACCTGTATATTTACCATTCTTAATTCTTTCCTGCAAAGATTCGCCAATTCCCACTATTTTATTTGTTGTAGTGCTAACAAATATTGGATATGTTTGATTTGGTCGTTGAGTTTTATCAAATGTAGCTAAAGTAAGACCTTCAAAAGGAGTTCTGCTTTTTCCTCCAGTAAAACTTAGTGGATTAGCTTCAAAATCAATTGGTAGTACAAATATCAAATATTCATGTTGAAGATTAAATGAACCAGATGGTTTTCCTCCCGATGTTTGAATTGTTACACATGTAACTTGCTTGGAATTAAATAATTCTTTAACGATTGGCATTAAATTAAAGACTTCTTGATAACCAATACTAATTACAAGTCTACCATTTTCAGACAATAGTTTTTGTAAAAGTTTTAATCTCGGATACATCATGCAAAGCCACTTATCATGTCGACTTAAATCTTCGCTTTCTTTACCAACAACTTGACCTAACCATTTTTTGAGTTTATGGTCATTTACATTATCGTTATAAACCCAGTTTTCGTTTCCTGTATTATAAGGAGGGTCGATATAAATACAATCAATTTTATTTTCAAATTCAGGCAAAAGTGCTTTTAAGGCTTCAAGGTTATCTCCGTGAATTATTTTGTTTCCGCTTTGGGTTTCTTGTTCGGATTGTTTGCCGTTGTCAAATCCATAAGAGTGTTCCAATACTTTAAATGGAACATCCATGTGGTGATTTATAACTTTATCTTTTCCTATCCAGTGTAATGTTGGCATATATTAATTCAGTCTTTTCTTTATTTCTAAAAACCAGTTGTTTACTTCATCAAATGCGTTTCTTTGTTTTAATAAGTCAACTGTTAATAAACTTGCAGTATGGGAATTTAAGTGCTTTTTGACAAATCCCAAGCAATTCTTTTTATATCTTTTGCCTTGTGATTCCCATGTTTGTTGCTGATTTCTTGCGTTATGTCTTGCTTTAGCAATAACCTCAGTTATATCTGAATTATCGTCTATTGCAACTGTTATCGTATAGCCATCATGGGTATTGAAACTTGGAATCACGACATTTTCATGAAAATAATTCTCAATTTCCCTCTTTTGTGTCAATGTAGCATAATGATTTAGTCCTCTGTTGTTTACTTCATCAACATAGGCTTGATATTTATTATCAGTGTCTTTATCGTAAATATGTACCTCTAATTTGTTTAGTTTTTTCAAATAATTATTTGTAACCCATTGGCCTAAAGTACCACCGCCTAAACTTACGGCTACAATTCTATTGTCATTAATTAAGTCAACCCCAAATAATGGTGCGATGTTGTTGAAAAAATCAATATCCGTTGGACCTTCAACACATAAAAATACTTTTACATTTTCGGGTTCTTTTTGTAGAGAAGGAAGCACTCCTAAAGTATCGGCAATTGTTTCTAAATTATCATTATTCCCAATTTCAATCTTGTTTTCAATGCCTTCACGATAAATAAACCGAATGTCTTCTACGTCAACTAAACTTGCCAAAGATGGACTATGAGTAGTAGTAATTATTTGAGCCGTACCATTCTCTGATAATTCCTTTAATGCATCCATTAATTTCTTTTGCCAGTCAGGATGCTGCGATGTTTCAGGTTCTTCTATTGCATAAATAACATTTGGAATATTTTTTTCTTGTCTTTTACGTTCTGCTTCGGCTCTAAAGAAATTTATTAAAAGTAAGCGTCTCACACCACTACCACGCTTATTCATTGGGATATCGTCACTCGTAAGTGTTGGTTTAAATAAATCAGACCACTTCAGTTCTGCGGGAAAATTAGGTTTAAGTTGTTGTGCAACTTCTTTATTCATTTCCTTTAATTTTTCAATAGTCAGATTTGCTATTTCAGCAACTTCAGCTTCTACTTGTTTTTTTATTTCGTTTAAAGCTACAAGGTGCTTTTTCAATGCCTGTTCCGCGGCAACTTTTAAAGGGTCTTGTACTTCCTTGTCCTTTTCATCGTTTTTTCTGTCCGATTGGAATAGAGCAAAAAGAGGTAACAAAGGCAATATTTTATCCCAAACATCTTTTACTCCTTCTTGGCTAATTTCTAATTCTGTATTTTGAAATGTTAATTCAGCACCAAAATGATTCCAAATTGCTTTTCTAAGTTCATTCTTAACACTTGCTTTAAAATCTCCCTCTATGTTTAAGTCTTTTACTCTTTTCTGTAAATCCTTAATTTTTAATGAATGTAAATCATTAGCATTTTCAATTAATGGATGACTACAGCAAATAAAAGTCTTGGGTTTCGTAAGACTTGAAAAGTCTTTTTTAATTTCTAAAAGAGAATTTTCATTAAGTAAAAATTCATCTTTTAAATTTGTTTTTGCACCTGCATCAAGGTCAATTTCTATTGGTAAATTTGAAAACACTACTGATAGTTTTACTGTCTCACCATCTGCTTTAGCTCCAATATTTACATCATCTGAATCTAATTTTCTGTTTTCAAAAAATATATCTAAAGCTTCTAATATTGAGGATTTTCCAATATCATTTTTACCAATAAGAACGGTAAGGTCATTAAAAGGAATAGTTACAGGGTTTCTGTAACTTCTAAAATTTTCTATTGTTAAACTAACTATTTTCATATCATCAAAAGTACATTATTTATTCGGGTGTGTTTGCAAGAAAACAGCTCTTTTGCAAGCTGAAGCTATGGCTTGTGTGTCGGGGCTTGCAAATGTGCTGTTTTGTGCGTTGGCTGTTCATTTTATCTTTTTTTTCTCCCTGCAAAATTACCGCTGTCGTTTCTTTCTTAGGCTTGTTGGTAACGTTTTGCCGCTTGCCGCAGTGGGGGATTTCGGAGCACTTCACTGTCAACCAAGCATAAATGTTGATAGATGCACTGCACTTGATTTAACCACGTCAGCCCCCATTGCGGCAAACGGCTGTTGGCGGTAGTATTTCTTTTATTGTCTAACATTTGATGCTGATGTTTTACGTCCTGCGTCAATAAGGATTATGTCAGGTTTGTTTTCAATTTTCAACTCCTTCAATATCTTGTTTACTTTCCTTAATTCAGAGTTGTCAAAATACAATATTACCTTGACAGAGTTTTTCGTGTTGTTTGCTTGTTCATAAATCTCAACTTGTTTCGCAAGGTTCTGTTTAAGTTTTGAGTTTGAAGCAAGTTTAAATTCAATAAGTGTCTTGTCTTTTGAACCTTTTGATACTGCATAGTCAACAGGTCCACGACCATTATTTACTTCTCTATTGATGTCAAAGTCTGATGCAAACCAAGTCAGTCGGTAGATGATTTGTAAGTCTTCTTCTCTTTTTATTGGTTTACCGTCAATGTAGAAAAGTCTATATCCATCATTAGTTTCAATGACTTGCTTTAAAAATGCTATTCGTTGTAATGCTTCGTCATACGAACTTTGTGGATTGATTTCGTAGAATTGAGTTTGTTCAAGTAAGGTCTCTACAAACGAACTGATTTGATGGATAAATACAGTTTCAACTTCTTGAACCTTCTGCTTTGATATGTTTTTTGCCCCTTCCTTATTTTCTTCCTTTTGTTTGATATACCACTTAATTATTTCAGGAAATTGTCTGATAGTTGCTTGAATTGCCTGTGTAATTTCCTTTTGTGTGTTCTTTTTGTTTTTGGGTGGCTTTGGAAGTCTTTTTTGGAAATAGTTAAAGATTTCGTTCCGTAATTGGTCATTTTGAATGCTATTGCAAATTCTAGTAAAGTCGCCCCTTAAATCATTGCTGTTTATCCAATTGTCATCTTTTGTAAGAATATCTCTTGGTGTAAGAATTACAAAGTCGTTGAAAATGAATGGCAAAGTAAATTCTTTGGGCATCCATCGTTCAAGGTCATAGTCAAAATAAACTTTGTCAACTTTAACTACTTTCAATTGAGCTGGGTCTATGAATTTTTTAGCAAATGTCTCAGTATAATTCAGCAAGTAATGTTTTATTAGATTTGTTGTAAAGTCACTTATGTTGTCTTTACCAACTCCAATTTCAAAAAGTCCTGCTTTTTCAAGGTGTGAACTTTGGGTTACTTTTTCTTTTCTCAAATCGTCAAAGACAATGTGCATAGAAGATGACATTGCTCTACCAAATTTTTCCCCAAGTCCACTTCCGCTATTACCAACTTTGCTATAACCAAACCAATTTTGTTTTACTTCTGAAAAAATATACCAACTCTTAATTTGCGATATATCGTCAATTCCTTCTGCCGATTTTGATTTTAAGAAGGTCAAATAGTCAAGAATTTCATTGTGCAAGTTTTGGTATTCAGGCTTCTTGCTGCCAAATAGTAGAAACGGGTCAATAAAAAGCGGGAGGTCGTTGATTAATGACACATTAAACGCTCCATATTGTTCAAGGTCGTCTGGTGAGATGTCGAAAAAGTCCGAGAAGTATATTTTCATTTCGCAATTGTGTTTTTGTTATGTGTCGCCCTAATATTACCGCCAACGGTCGAGTGTAAGTGCCGTAAGGGATTGCGGGTGATTTCCTGTCAAGTTACACGAAAAGTTAAAGCGGACTTCTGACCATCGCAAACCTCTGAAACCCTTATGGCATTTACACTTTGTTAGCGACCGTAATTTTTATATAATAAAGCCATCTCATAATTTGAAATAGTAATCTCTGTTTCCTTCATATTTTTTAAAGTTTTATTCCACTCTTGATTTAGCAATTCATAGTTTGTAATTGCTTGTTCAATACTAATTGTTGTCTGGTAAAACATATTATCAATAATGAATGCATCCATAAACAAATCAAAATATGAATGAGCGTTCTCTATCAAAATTTCCAGGTTTCGAGGACTATATCCATCGTGTACAACTTGATTTCTAGTTCTATACAATCGCTTTATATGCCATTTAATTCTAGAATTATGTAATTCAAGGTATTCCTTTATCTTCTTGGGACTTTTTAGTTTATCGTTCAGGTCGAAAATGCGAAACCTTAGTAAAGGAAAATCATTTAACTTACTAAAAAGTTCTTCTCTATCAGTTTGAAATTCCTTACAAACAACAAATGAGCATATCGCTTTTGTTTCAGATTTTTCATTAGTTAGTTCTTTAATTTTTTCAAATTCCGCTTTATCCCAAGTTTTAACACTATTTGCTAATTCTGAAAATATCCTATCGAAATACTTAAGAGATGAAATATGAGATAATGAGTTAATTATATGAATTACAGTCGTGGTTTGCCCACCACCAAAAAGTGCTTCAAAACTAATCCATAAATTTAAAATTCTATTCTCATTAGATGATGTAGATAAAGCTTGGCTATGTAGATTAATTGCTCTTTCAAATCTTACGCTTGTTGTATTGTTAGTTTTAAAGGAATGCACAAAAGCAGCCATAAACTCACCAGCACTTTTATGGCTCATATCCTCACCTTTTACCATTGGAGAAGTTGTGACTTCTGTTATAAATCTCTTGTTTTCATAACATACCATAGCCGTTTTATCAATATTAGGAGGATTCTTGTGGTGAAAATATGTAAAGAGACCTGCATATGAGTTTAGCTTATTAATCGCTATTAATCTTGCTGATTGTAAATCGTAAGCACGAATATTCTTGCAAATAGCAAAAACTTGTTCGCTACCTATCTCTTGAATATAATTTGTTTGTTTTTCGGAGAAACCAGTTGTAGAAATTGATTTTTCAAAAAGGATGTTTTTTTGTTTACATACCTCTTGAATTTCTTGGAAGCTATCTGAAACTTTAATTATTACCTCATATTCATTTTTGTCTGGTGCAAATAATTCAAAAAATTTGCTCAAGGTTCTATTTTCTTTCTTTTTCCCTCTGAAGAAGAAATTGTTAGTTTCATAATATATGTAACTCTGATGAAAACCAACATTGATTAGAGAAGTTACCAGATTATTTGCTAAAGTATCAATGTCTTTTTTGGAATTAGACTCAACCTTCGCAGGTAAAATTTTGAATATTGTTTTAATAATCTTATTCAATGAAAGTCTATTAGACAAAAGCTCAATTTTTGTAATATCTTGTTTTTTATTTTGAGATAGCTCGATAGGAAAAAAAATACCGTATTGATTCCCAAGAATTTCTTTTGTTATTAAATCGTTCTGAGCCTTTAGATTAGTTTCCTCGATTATACTTTTTAGATTCTCATCTTTAGTATGGTCTTCACTGATTTTAGATATGCGTATAAGGCTTTCCTTTAATAGAAGTGATATATTAAGAGCATAATATTTATAAGTATCAAGTGTATAATCAAACAATAATTCATTCAACCTCTGTGCAAAGAATAGTAATCCTTCTTCATCTCCATTTATAGCCCAATTCTTTAAATTTCCTTTTTTCATTTGTGATTATTTATGGTTGGTTTTATGGTCGCTAACGTCTGTGTATACGCCATACTATTGCGCATATATTTCATATATGCTTCCTGTTTGATTTTATAATATTCATATTATAAGTGCTTTATGAAAATTGTATTTTTTTCATGCAATTGCGCATACAGTACTTCAAAATTACTCTTCATAGTTTGTTTTCTTATATATCAAGATTATCCAACGGGTTCTTTATCTGATCAAATCCTTTTGTTGTAATATGGGTATATATTTCTGTTGTTTTACTGCTGGCGTCCGGATATATAGTTGAAGTACAGACGTAATGTCCTATGTGACACATTGACAACCAATATGTCTTTTTTTGTGTATTGAGGTGGTGCTTTGGTTCCGAAATCTTTCAACGGTATGGCATTATATTCTGCAAGTTTAGTTAATTTATTCTTATTTACATCTAAATAACACTGCTTTTTCTTTGTCTTGATGTTAAAAAATATGAATGAGCCTAATTTGTGAATATTCATGAGTCGGTGATGGTTCAGATGAATAACTGCGTTGATAGAAAAATGTCAATTATAATATAGAATTATTATAAAGAAGCATCAAAAAATAACATTTAGCGAGATTATTTGCCCTGTTGGTTTGATTCTTTTATTTTTGCACCTTTAATTGAAGAGTATGGCAACCGTAACAGAAAAGATAAAGAAATTGTGTG
>JADLKP010000045.1 GCA_016838945.1 Methanobrevibacter sp. | reverse complement strand
TAGACAAGAAACTATTAATAAACCGCCATAATATGAAAAACAACGAAAAATTAGACAATGCTTTAAAGTCTATCTCTAAAGATCGTCAAAGAACAAATATGCTAAGACGTTTTGAACAAAGAGCTATTGCTTATTTAGTTCAAAGAATGCCTTCATTTGTTAGCTCCAATACGCTAACTGGAATTGGTTTTTTGGGTAATTTAATATTAGCTCTTAGTTTTGTATTTGGAGCTATTTACAGCCCTTACTTTTTACTATTTGGAATTTTAGGCTCATTCGTTAATTGGTTTGGTGACTCTTTAGATGGACGTTTGGCATACTTTAGAAACAAACCAAGAAAATGGTATGGATTTACATTAGATATAATTGTTGATTTTGTGGGAATAATATTTATTGGTTTAGGATTTATGCAATATTTAGAACCTCAATGGACTTTGGTCGGATATGCTTTTATTGTTATGTATAACCTTGAAATGGTAATTGCCTTATTGAGATATAAAATTACAAATCAATATTCCATTGACTCTGGTTTTTTAGGACCAACAGAAGTTAGAATTGCCATTTGTATTGCTTTAACAATAGAAGTAATATTTAATGGAACATTCCTCTATTTTGCCATATTTTCAACCATTATACTTTTTATAGCTAATATTAAAGATATTCTTCAAATAATTAAGTTGGCTGACATAAGAGATAAAGAAGAAAAAAAGCCTGCTTCTGAATCATAGACCAAAATTGCCTTAAAAGATAATTAGAAAGGCACTTAGAATTCATACACACGTTGAAGTTCCATTTGATTATGGTACTTTTTAACGATTTGTAAAAGTATAGGTATGCGAAAAATTGTATATCTTTGCAAATTGGAAAATTCGTTTAATTTATTAACTAACTAAAAAACAATGAGTTTTAGAATTATAGTTTTAGCAAAGCAAGTTCCCGACACAAGAAATGTTGGGAAGGATGCAATGAAGGAAGATGGCACTGTTAATCGTGCCGCTTTGCCTGCTATTTTTAATCCAGAAGACCTCAATGCCTTAGAAATGGCATTAAATATTAAGGATAATGTTAAAGATGCAACTATCTCCATAATTACTATGGGACCATCACGTGCTGCAGAAATTGTACGTGAGGCTATGTATCGTGGAGCAGATAATGGGGTTGTAGTTTCTGACCGTAAGGTTGCTGGAAGTGATACTTTGGCAACATCGTACACAATTTCTCAAGCAATTAAGAAAATGGGGAAGTTTGACTTGGTTATTGCAGGTCGTCAAGCAATTGATGGTGATACCGCTCAGGTTGGTCCTCAAACAGCTGAAAAGCTTGAATGCCCTCAAATCACCTATGCTGAAGAGGTTATGGAAGTTACTGATAAGAAAATCAGAATTAAACGCCGTTTGGAAAGAGGTGTTGAAGTTGTTGAAAGCACTTATCCTTGTTTGATAACAGTTCATGGTTCAGCTAAGGAATGTCGTTCTCGCCACGCAAAGAGATTAATGAAGTATAAGTTAGCTAAGAGTAATTCCGAATTGCAGGAGTTGGGTCAAGACTATTCAAACCTTTGGAACGAAAAGCCTTACTTGAAGATTGAGGAATGGTCAGCTGCTGATATTATGGCAGAGGATTCTCGTTTGGGACTTACTGGCTCTCCAACAAAGGTAAAGAAGATTGAAAACGTAGTATTAACACAAAAAGAAAGCAAGGTTATTACTCCTAAGGATGAGGATATGAATGAACTTATGAAAGAGCTCATTTCCTCACATATATTAGGATAATTCTTTTTATTAAACAAGAAAGGAGAAAAGACAATGAATAATGTATTTGTATATTGTGAAGTTACAGAGGAAAGAACAATTGCCGATGTAAGCTTGGAGCTTGTTTCCAAAGGAAGGAAACTTGCCAATGAACTTGGTGTTAAATTGGAAGTATTGGTTTGTGGAGAAGAAATTAAGGATATTGAAAAGATGCTTTATCCTTATGGAGTTGATGTTATTAACTATGCTAAGGATTCAAGACTTTTCCCATATCAAACACTTCCACATTTCTCAATAGTAACTAAATTATTTCAAGAGAAACAACCTCAGATAGCTCTTTTTGGAGCAACCTCTGTTGGAAGGGATTTAGCACCTCGTATTGCTTCATTTCTTCGCACAGGTCTAACTGCAGACTGTACAACATTGGAAATAGGCGACCATACTGAAAACAAAACTGGGAAAGAATATAAAAACCTTCTTTACCAAATCCGTCCAGCTTTTGGAGGAAATATTATTGCAACCATCATCAACCCTGACCACAGACCACAAATGGCAACCGTGCGTGAAGGTGTAATGAAAAAAGAAATATTTGACAACTCTCACAAAGGAATAATTAACTTCCTAAAGGTTGAAGATTATGTAAAGAATGATGATTTCTGCATAAAGATAATTGAAAGACATATTGAGCAACAAAAAATCAATATTAAGGGAGCTCAAATCATTGTTTGTGGAGGTTATGGAATGGGTTCGAAGGAAAACTTCCGTCTAATACACGAATTGGCTGATGTAATTCAAGGCGAGGTTGGAGCAACCCGTGCAGCAGTTGATGCGGGAATGTGTGAGCATGAAAGACAAATTGGACAAACTGGAGTTACTGTTCGTCCAAAGCTCTACATTGCTTGCGGAGTTTCGGGAGCTGTTCAACACCGTGCAGGAATGCAAGAAAGCTCCAAGATAATCTCAATCAACACCGACCCTAAGGCACCTATTAACTCCATAGCAGACTATACAATTATTGGGGATGTTATGGAAGTCTTACCAAAGATGATTAAATACTACAAGGCTAATACAAAATAACGATAAATAAAGAATAATTATATGGCTAATTTTTTTAATGATAATGAAAGCTTAAAGTTCCATCTTTCTCATGAAATGATGAAAGAAATTATTCAATTAAAGGAACGCAATTATGCTGATTACGGAAAATATGACGATGCTCCAAAGGATTATGAGGATGCTTTAGATAATTACGAAAAAGTAATGGAGATTGTTGGAGAAATCACTGGAGAAATTCTTGCTCCAAATGCTGAAAGCGTTGATCAAGAAGGACCAAAGATTGTTAACAATGAAGTAATATATGCAAAGGGAACTCAACAAAATCATGAAGCATTGCGTGATGCAGGACTTTATGGGATGAGCCTTCCAAGAGAGTTTGGTGGACTGAACTTCTCCTATGTACCATATGTTATGGCTGCTGAAATAGTTTCTCGTGGAGACTGTGGATTTGCTAACATTTGGGGCTTGCAAGACTGTGCTGAAACCATTTACGAATATGCATCAAAAGAAATAAAAGATGAATTCTTACCAAAAATAAATCAAGGTTTTACTTGCTCTATGGACTTAACAGAGCCAGATGCTGGTTCTGACCTTCAAGCAGTTCAATTGAAAGCTACTTGGGATGAAAAGTCAAATTGCTGGAGACTTAATGGAGTAAAACGTTTTATCACAAATGGAGATGCTGACATTAAGTTAGTTTTGGCACGTTCGGAAGAAGGAACAAACGATGGTAGAGGTCTCTCCTACTTTGTTTATGACAGAAAGAACAAGGCTGTAACCATTCGTAGAATTGAAAACAAGATGGGTATTAAAGGCTCCCCAACAGGAGAATTGGTGTTTAATAACGCACCTGCCCAATTGGTTGGAGATAGAAAGCTTGGACTAATTAAATATGTTATGTCCCTTATGAATGGAGCAAGACTTGGAGTTGGTGCTCAATCTGTTGGACTATCAGAAGCAGCATACAGAGAAGCATATAAATACGCACAAGAAAGAGAACAATTTGGCAAACCTATTCATAATTTTGCAGGCGTGTATGAAATGCTTGCCAACATGAGAGCCAAAACAGACGCAATCCGTACACTACTTTACGAAACAGCAAGAGGAATTGACATATACAAAGCAATTGAAGACAAAGCAAAATACAGTTCAATCACACCAGAAGAAAAGCAAAAGCTAAGACAATATCAAAAGCTTTCTGACATTCTAACTCCAATGCTAAAACTATTCTCTTCTGAATATGCAAACCAAATAACTTACGATGCAATTCAAGTTCATGGAGGTTCAGGATTTATGAAAGACTATGCAGTTGAAAGAATGTATAGAGATGCAAGAATTTTAACCATCTATGAAGGAACATCACAATTACAAGTTGTTGCTGCAATTCGTGGAGTTATCAATGGAGGATACATCGATTTAATTAAAAGCTACGAAGCAAAAGAAGCAAAACCAGAATTTTCAACAATGAAGAAAGTTCTTTGCCAAATGAGAGAACGCTTTGAACAAGCACTTGAAAGAGCAAACAGCTTTGGTTCAAATTCTGAGTTTTACGACTTCAATTCCAGAAGATTAGTTGAGATGTGTGGTTATTTAATTATGGGACACCTATTAGTTATTGATGCCAACAAAAACCCAATGTTTACCAACTCAGCAGAATTAATGATTCGCATGGGACAAAGCAAGGTTGAGGAAGCTGCTTCATTTATTATGAACTTTGAAGAATCAGCAATAGCAAAATATAAAATTGCTGGTGACTGCAAAGCTTGTGCTGAATAACAAACTATTACAATAAAAAGACCTGAAGGGACATATTAATTTATGTCCCTTTGTTTTTTATATCACATCCTGACATATTTTTAAAAACACAAAAGAGAAGCCCTTTCCATGAGCTTCTCTTTGTTTTGATTGATTAACAACTCGCCATAAACCTTCAAAAGAAACCCTTCTCTTGCGTTTTATGACCTTAGAATGGAAGAATTAAGGAACAACAACTTCTTCTTCCAAAGGCTCAACACTGATTGAAACACCTTTCATGTCTTGTTTGAAATCAGTCTCAGGAGTAAATCCAACCCCAACTCTAAGAACAGTTTCAGCAGTTACCTCATCAGAAGTATTAACCGCCTTAACCTTAGCCTTAGGATAGAATGTTCCCAAGCCATCAAACTTAACTGAATGCCCTTCTTGAAGCATCCAAGTTGTTGAAGACACCAAAGCATCTAAAGCATTTAGAGCATCGCCCTTGCTTACAGTGCTTGACTTTTCAATCATTGCAGCCAATTTCTTGAAGTTGATAGTCTCACCCTTAATCATTTGAGCCATCCATTTGTCTCCAGGATTTGGTCCTACAACAATCCTCTTTTTTTTCTTACGAAATTTCATCCTCGTAAAATTTAAAAGGTTAAACAATAAAAAAACTAACTTGCCAATAATAGCAATAAATCTATTTCTTCTTATAATTAACTTCCTTTACCTTATTATCTCCAAGCACAAACTCAACATTTTTAAACCTTGTCTTCAAATATTTTGATGGTTTAAACAAAATCTTAAACCTCTTAATTAACTTTCTCGTAACCTTTTCAGGACTATCAGCCGACTTTACCTCAATTGTGGGATAAAAAGCACCTAATAATCCCAGTCTTACAGTATGCCCATTTTCCAACATAAAAATAGAAGCTGTTTCAAGCTCTGCAAGCACTCCCAAAATATCGCCTCTGCTCATTGTACTGTTCTTTTCAATCATTTGAGCCATCTCTTCAAATCCCACTTCTGTCTCATGCTGCATTATAGGTAAATATTTCTCAAAAACAACTGAGTTAATAACTATTTTACGTTTTTGCTTAAAGAATTTGATAGCCATAATAACAATATTTTTTAATAAGATAATTATAAATTTATTTTGCGATAGTTATCTCAATTCTCCAAGATAGTTATCTCGAAGCCCCAAGATAGTTATCATATACACCGAAAATCGTCGTTTTTTCATCAAAAATCGTCGTTTTTCAACTGGAAAACGTCGTTTTTCTGCCAGAAACAGGCTATTTTTTGTCCCTTATATAGTTATCTCAGGAAGTTTGGATAGTTATCTTGGGAGTTTCGGATAGTTATCTTAGCCTGAAATATGCTTATAATAATTCTTTATAATAGTGTTATGAAGTCAAGGGATAGGATTTTAGTGAGTTAGGATAGTTATTTTTGTAACTACTTTTTTAACGTGGTGATAAATATATTTATTATTTAGAGAAAGAATTATTTTCTTTTTTGTTTGGAAGATTGGAAATAAGTTTGTAAGTTTGCCGCATAATCTTCTCATTAAATATGAAATGATTCATTCCTCCAACATATTACCCCCAATACAATGTGACTCTTTAATAAAAAGAAGTATCACTACTTTTTATGATGTTTTATGTCTTATAGAAGAAAGTTCTATTCTTTCAATCAAAGAGCAGTCTACATATTTTTTTACAAATTTACTTCGTATAAATAAAGTAATCCTACATCCTTTAGACACGATTAGGGGCTAGAGTAGTGTATATAATACAAACGACACACTCCAAAAGCCCCAGCAAATCAGAAAATCTTAATATGAATACTAAATATTCGATGTTTAGGAATATTAAGTTAAGGATTGCTTATTTAAGTAGCCTTTTTGATGAATGAATGAATGAATGAATGAATTTGTAAACAAAAAAATTAAACAATCATGAGTAAAAATACAATATTATATGCAATAATATTCTCAGTAATATTGTGCTTAAGTGGAAATACAGCATTCTCTCAACTTAAAGTAAAGGGAGATAATGGAAAAGTTATTATAGGAACAGTACCTGATGAATCTTCTCAACAATATGTGGAAGACTTTGATAACATTTTATCTGCTTCAATATTTGGCAAAGGAGAATTTTATCGTTCAGGAGCAAAACTCTCATTTGGGGACTTTGGAAGAAGGGATTATTGGGGATGGAATGTTTTTGTTGGAGAATATTATACTACAGAACCTACTGATACTGATAAACTATGGTTACATGGAAAGAATGGATTTTATCTTACCTATGGAAGAGCAGAGCCAAAACAAACTATTCTTTCATTTAATGTAAATGGAGATAGAAGATTGCATTTAAATACAGAATTATTTGCTCAAGGATTAAAAATACCTGCCAATTCATCAAGTCAACAAAATGCAGGTATAATAAAAAGTTCCTTAGATAAGATAAACAAAATAGAGGGAATAACTTATCAATATAAATTTTTTAATAATCAAACAAGCAGTTCTACACAAGGAGGTTCTGCTAAAGAAATAGCAGATGCTGTATTCTTTAACAACTTAAATGAGCAAATGAATAATTATGCTCCTCAAAAGAATGGATTTGACGCAGAACAACTCAACGAATTTTTCCCAGAATTGGTAGAAACAGATAAAGATGGTAATAGCTATATAGATTATACTGGACTTATTCCAGTGTTGGTAGAGGCAATAAAAGAACAGTCAAGAATAATAACAGCACAAAGTCTTAAATTAAAAGAAATGGGCTTATTGGCGGAAGATATAACAACAATGAGTAGTTCATCAAGTACAGATAGCAACTTTACAACAAAAAGCAAAACTACAGATACAAATACAACAACAGAAACAATAAATTCTGTTTTAGCAAATGCATTCTTATATCAAAACACTCCTAACCCATTTAATACTACAACAGAAATAAAATACTTCTTACCAGAAGGAAGTACAAATTCTTACATTTATGTGTTTAACCTTCAAGGAAATTTATTATTAACATATAATTTAAGCGATAATGGTTTTGGTTCTGTTATAATTAATGGTTCTTCATTAAATGCAGGAATGTATATTTATTCTTTGGTTGTTAATGGACAAGAAGCAGAAACAAAACGAATGATACTTACTAAATAAGGAAGGAGGTGTGAAATGAAAAAAATATTAATATGTATTCTTATTACATTTCTTTCTTCCTCTTATCTGTTTTCTCAACAAAGCATAAGTTATAATGTAAGTTTTTCTCCTTATACAATAACAGATACTTTGTATAATGACAGTATCGTATATAATAAAATTGTAATAAATGATTGCTATTTAACATCAGATGTTGGCAAACCAGTATTACCGGTTAAATATGTTCGTTTACTTATACCAAGAGGGACAAGAGCAACAAATGTGATAATTAATCAAATAAGCAATAATCAAACACAAACCTTATTACATAAAGTTTGTTATGCTACACCTCCTATTATTTTAGGTGAATCTCTTGAAAACGTAGAAGAAGAATATGATACTATATTATATTCTCAAAGTACACCTTTCCCTACTTCAAGAGTATCTATAGTAAGTCAGAATTTTTTCAGAGGTAACTGCATTGTTACAATAGCAGTTTATCCTATTCTTTATACGCCTTCTATTAATCAAATCTCTTATGTGCCTAATATTAGCTTTTCATTAAATTATGTTTCTGATTCAAACTATTTAAAAGATATGTATTTTGATGAAAAAGATAGAGGATTATTATCTCATATGATAGATAATCCAGATATTGTAACACAATTTGCACCTGTTAATTTATCGCCTGCAAGCAGTGGAACAAAGAATATTTCTGTTAATGCTAAATATTTGGTTGTAACAGAAAGAAAACTACTCCCAGCCTTTGCAGAATTATTGGATTGGAAACGAAGAAAAGGACTTCCTTCTCAAGCTGTAGCAATAGAAGATATTTTGGCAGATCCTGACTATAATAATGGCGATGCACATGATATTAATGATGATGCAGGTAAACTGCGTCAATTTCTTTATGAAGCATACAATAAGGAGAATGGAGTAGAATATGTTTTATTAGCTGGGGCTAATATTCCTATAAGAAAAAAAGGTGATTTGGAATATGAAAATTATAGGACTCCAACTGATTTATATTTTTCTGATTTTGATGCTAATTGGGATTTAGATGGAGACCAATTATATGGAGAATATCCAGATGATCCATTAGATAGATTTTCAGAAATATATGTTGGTAGACTTATGTCCCAAAATGAATGGGAAGTTAGAAATTGGACAAGGAAAGTTTTAGTTTATGAACAAAACCCAGGTAATGGAGATGGTTCTTATCTTACAAAAGCGTTTTTTACTCAAGCAGATTTTCTTCAGGAACATAACATGTTTGAAAAATGTTGGAAGCCAGAAATAGAAAATAATCTATCAGTTACATTATTTGAAGAAGACCATGGTGTTGAAGGAGGATATAATACAGAAAATACTCCAAGTTTTCCAACAGGTGCAGATGTTATTAATGAATTTAATAATCATCATGGGTTAATAGGTTTTTTAAATCATGGTTCACCTAATCGAGTTAGTGTAGCTACTAAAGGAGATAATTATTTTGGCGTGGGAGAACGTACAACTTATAATGTAACTTCTTTTGATTATGAAGCAGGTCCATCTACGATTTTAGAAGATGGAAATGGATTTGATAATATGACTAATTATTGTTATCCTACAATTTTATTCTCTATATCATGTAGAACAATGCCTTTTGACAACTGGGATGAATGGAATGAAGGCTATAGACGTAATATGGGAGATGCATATACAAGTGTAATTAAAGGAGGAGGTCCTGTTTATATAGGTAATACCCGTGATGCTTGGGTATCCTCAGGAGGAGGAGGAGTTGTTACTATCGGGCAAAATTTCTTTAAAAGTGCATTTCAAAACGTTACATATAATTTAGGTAAAATGTTTTCATTTGGAAAAGAAAGTCTCTCTTATGCAGAATGTGTATCTAATTTTATGGGATGTCCAGAAACAGAATTCTGGACAGCAGTACCTAATAATTTTACTAATGTAAGTTATCAAGAAAACGGTAGCTCTCTTTCTGTAAATGCAGGAGTTAATGATGTTTCTATTTGTGTAATGAGTGCTTTGGATAATGGGGAAACTTATTATCAAAAAATAGATAATGTATCTTCTTTTAATTTCCAAAATATATCTAAACCATATAATGTAACTATAACAAAACATAACTATTACCCTTATTTATTTAATCCTAACGATTTATATATACAAAATGTTAATTGGGATAATGAAAGGGTTATTTCTGCAAATAGATTTTTTATTGGTACAGATGTAACAAATAATATACCTTTTGGAAATGTAATTATTAACGCTCCTGCAAATATACTATTAAAACCTATTGAAGATGTAATTATTCAATCAGATTTTGAAGTTGTAAGCGGAGCAAGTTTTGAAATTAAAATAAATAATAACGATGAAAACACATGTTTATAAATTAGTATTGGGGTTTGTATTAACTCTATTACTAGGCATTAACCTTAATGCACAAGACTATGAGTATATTCCATTGGTTAAACCTCGTATTCAGATTTGGACATGCGATTATCTTAGTTGTGAAGGAAATTATGTTTTCAGACGTTTTGCTCTTACAGACGAAGACACTTTAATAGAAGGAGATAATTATAAGAAACTTTATTTCTTTACTGATTCTGTATTTAATTCTTTAACAGCAGAATGCATTGGAGGTTTTAGAGAAAACGAACAAAAACAGGTTTTCTATAAAGGCAAAATAATAACTCCGGGATATTCTGTAAGACCAGGTTTAATTTATGATTTTTCTTTAAGTGTTGGAGATACATTTTCTAATGATTTTTATTCTAATCTTATTGGTTATTCATTGGTTCTTGAAGTAAAAGATATAGATACAATATATTATGCTGGAGCTCAAAGAAAGAGATTTAAAATAGGAGAAATGGCTGGCACATCTATTATCGCTCAAATTATAGAAGGAATTGGCAATACTCAAGGATTGATGTTTGATATGTATTCTAATTTACTTTTATGTCCTCCTAATGGCAGGAATCGTTGCTATGAGTATAATGGAGAATTGCTTTATCATGACAATCCTTCACAAGATTGCATAACTCCTCTTTATGGGCTTAATGAGATAAAACTTGAAGATAATTCAGTAACTCTTTATCCTAACCCAACAAACAAAGACGTAAATATAAGTTCTGAGAATATTATTAATTCAGTTGAAGTATTTAATTCTATTGGACAAAAGGTTTATCAAACTAATGTAAAGGCAAAGGGAAAAACTTTTGATATTAATTCTCTTTCAAAGGGAGTTTATATTATTGGAGTAAATACTGATAAAGGATATGTGAGAAAGAAATTAGTTAAGAATTAGATTTAAAAGAGAAGTAAAATTTGTTTTTAATACTTTTTCTTAGTTCAGACCAAGTTTGTCATATAAACAAAAAGGACGCCTTGCTTATGCTTGGCGTCCTTTTTCAAATTATTAAGCCTTAGATAATTTTTACTATTTCTTACCTTGATTAGCCACTGCTTCCATTAATTTTTTAATAGTTTCAGGATCTCCAATAAACTCATCCTTGATATAATTTAAATTATCATCCAAATAAAAAACATAAGGTATTCCAGTTGGAATATTGAATGCAACAATTTCATCAGCACTCATTCCTTTAATTGTTTTAACAATACCTCTTAATGAATTTCCATGAGCAACAACCAATACCTCATCTTTAGTTTCAAATGATTTTAAGATATTATTTTGATAATAAGGCATAATTCTGTCAATGCAGTCTTTCAATGACTCAGTTAAAGGAAGGTCTTTTTTATCAACATCTTTATATCTATTGTCAAAAGCAGGATTACGTTCATCTTCTTCTTTAAGAGTTGGAGATTGAACATCATAACCTCTTCTCCAATACAAAACTTGATCTTCTCCGTATTTATCAACTGTTTCTTTCTTGTTCAATCCCTGAAGAGCTCCATAATGTTTTTCATTCAAACGCCATGATTTTTCAACTGGAAGATAATCCATATCCATTGAATCAAGGATATTATTTAAAGTTTTTATTGCTCTTTTTAAATAGGAAGTATAACAAACTTGTGGTTCAAATCCATTTTCTTTTAATGCCTTACCAGCTTCAAGTGCTTCTTTAACTCCTTTTTCTGACAAATCTACATCTGTCCATCCTGTGAATAGATTTAATCTATTCCACTCACTTTCTCCGTGACGTACTAATATTAATTTTTTCATTTCTTTTTCTTTTCTTCTTTTTGTACTAATTTTGATAAATCCAATTTTCTTCCAAGTTGATATTTAAACGATAAAAACAAAATAACTATTCCTGCAATTATAAATGGAACACTTAACCATTGACCCATATTAAATGTCATTGCATCTTCCCAACTTTCCTGGCTATTTTTAAGAAACTCTATTAGAAAACGTGCCACAAATAAAACAATTAGAAATACTCCAAAAATAAATCCTTGACGTGGTGGTGTTTTCTTTTTCATAAAATATAAATATAAGAAGGTGCTTAATGCAATATAAGATAGTGCTTCATATATCTGAGTTGGGTGCATAGGCAAGGTTTGTCCATCTCTAACAAATATAAATCCCCAAGGTAGACTTGTAGCCACTCCATAGATTTCTGAATTCATAAGATTACCTATTCTAACAGCAGCACCTGCAAATCCAACAATAATTACCAATCTATCAATTACCCACAAATAAGGAAGCTTTGTGTTTCTGCAAAAGAAAAATGTTGCGATTAAAAGACCA
Organism: Methanobrevibacter sp.; assembly: GCA_016838945.1. GTDB lineage: Archaea > Methanobacteriota > Methanobacteria > Methanobacteriales > Methanobacteriaceae > Methanobrevibacter. Next base: position 182 of record JADLKP010000045.1, on the reverse strand, counting down.
ATTGCACCACCATGAGAAGCTAATCCCTGATAGCCAATAAATTTCCATCCTTCTGCAGTTTCTTTAATTGGAAGAAGCATTTCAACTGGATGATTTATATAGTAGGAAAACTCATAAAACAAACAATGTCCCAATCTCAATCCAGCTAATAATCCAACAAACATATAGATTGTCATCTTGTC
>JADLKP010000331.1 GCA_016838945.1 Methanobrevibacter sp. | reverse complement strand
TTTCTGCAGTGTTGGATAATAAAGTGCGGCGTCATCCCTGAAACGGCTGACCAGATCAAACTTCATCTCTTGTAGACCCGTAACGAAGTTGTTCTTTGCGAAATATGCATCAGCAACCACGTAACGGCTTGCCCGATGGAGTTTCTCCCGCATCGATTCAAGGACCAGCAGGTACCAGTCGATCAGGTTCGCATCACGACTCTCCAGGGTTTGACGATCCGGGGTCTGAACGGCCTGTAGACTGATACAATCCTTGTTGTCGACATCTATGAGACCTACTCCCAGGATTTCCAATCCTCTTTTCGCCTGACCGGCTGCTCCCGACCAGAAGTAACCAATCCAGGGGGTATTCTTTCCTGATTTGGATATATAACTGGGATCAATGGCTATGGCCTTGCGATCTCCGGTTAACACCCTGTCAGACAAAGACAAGTTAAACTCCAGCCAATCAAAATCCTTCGAGAAGTTTTGGCGGAATCGCTGTTCGCACGATTTACCATACCTTCCTAACTGTAGGAAATTAATTCTTCCGGGAATGACCAGGTATAAAATAAACGTCTCCATAAGGAATGATTTGAAACTTTTGTTTAACTTCGTGGTTAGTTCAATTAGAACATCACTACAGATACCTCTATATTGGTTAAGTATGCTGGCTTTATCCATCTTTAATAGACTTTGATCAGCTATAAAGATACTGATAATCAGCTACTTAACCATATTTTTTATGTTAAACTATGTTATATAAATCATTGAATTTTAATTAGTTAATTGAATATTTACCGAAGTATTGTTAAATATAATAAGGTGTTAAAAGAATAAAAAGTTCTAGTTTTTAATCATGTAGATGATTTATTTATAGAAATTCCAAGTTTTTATATATCTTTCAAGTTCTTCTTTATTCATTTGACAAATATGAAGAAATTCTTTGAGATTATTTTTTTCATGCGAAATAAGATCATATCCTGAATTAATCCCTCGTGGATGATATAAATGGAATAAAGGTCCAGAAATTCTATTTATAGGCTCTTCCAATATCTCCATACGTTTAAAGCGCTCGGCGTCTTCATAGCCCCATCCGTGAAATTTTTCATTTTCTCCACCAGCATTCATGTAGCGTAGCTTGTTAACGAGAAACGCACCACCAACGGAAGTACGCCTAAAAAAAGGAGCTTTATCTTTTTCGTTTTTGTCTTTAAGAAAAGAAGATAAGCATTTTCTAGCTTTATTACTTTCTTCTTTATCTAAGAAGATAAACCGTCCATCATATGGATAAGATAAGGTAATTCCCTTCTTGATAGCTTTGGTAGCATCTATTATTTGTCTTTTCGTCAAAACAACATCGGTATCCCATATCCCAACAACATCGGTTTCAGACATACCCAACAATTGATTCAAATAATGAGTTCTATGAAAAATAAAATTTTCGTCATGCACGAAAACATATTTTATCCTTTCACCAGTTGTAGGGCAAAAATATCTTTGTTTGTTATCTGCTTCTAATATAATAATAGAGACATTTGTCATTTTTAATAAAGCCAATAAGACTGTATTCAAGTTTTCTTTTCGCTCTAAACAATCAATACGAACAGGAAAAATAACGGTAAGCTCTTTTG
>JADLKP010000330.1 GCA_016838945.1 Methanobrevibacter sp. | reverse complement strand
ATAATATTTTTTTTATCATAAGTATTACTTTTTATTTTTTTATAGGTATATGGGGTTTAAAAAATAATTGAAGTGATTCTATGAATTTTTCCATTAGGCAGCTCTCAGATAATTGTGATGATAAGATACGTGTAAGAAATTTCTTATTTTCCCAAATAAGATCAGAATATGGCTATGGTTATGTCCCATCTTGGCATAAGGATATAGTGGATTTGAATAAGTATTATATCGATTGCAAGAAAAACAGTCTATTTTTCGTTGAAGATAACAGCAATGGCGGAATCATTGCAACCATAGCAGTCAGGCAGTATGATAAGAACTTTGTGGAATTTAAGGATTTATACTCTCATGAGTCTACTGCAAGCATTTGGAGGCTGTTTGTGGATAAGAAGTATAGGCGTTGCGGTTTGGCTACACGTTTGTATAATGTAGTGGAGGAGTTCTGCTACCAAAATAACTTCAATGAAATCTATTTGCATACCCATAAGAACCTTGAAGCAGGATTCAGCTTTTGGAAAAAAGTTGGATTCAATATAACTTGGGATACAAACAATGAACTTCAGACTGTTCATATGGTAAAGAATCTATGCAGTAAATAATAAACTTTACTTGAATAACTATTAATTTAAAATTTATATATTCCTAAATATATATTATTAATTGTAATTTGTTCAAAATTTTTAATTAAATTTGCAAATTTAACTAATTTTCTATTTTTAATAAATTTTTCATGTGATAAAATGAGTTGCTATAAGTATTGGGGCAAGATTGAAGAGATTGCAGACAAGCTTTCAAGCTATGGAGATTTGGATACTGAAGGTATTTCTGCATTGGATGGAACTGACATTGAAGAGATTACAAGGATTTTGGATGAAATTGAAGTCATCGCTCACGATAAGGAAATAGATTTTGACTCTGCAAAGCATATTCTTGATGATGAGAAGATGAATAAGGCATTGAAGTTGATTCGTAAATTCTATGTTTACATCGGTGCAAGATTGGAACGTGAAAACGCTATGAAGATATTGGAATCCGATGATCCTAAAGCTGTTTTGGATTCATTCCATTTCTATGACAGGTATATTGGCCTAATTGAAAATGAAATGCAATTGGCTAAGTTCAATGAAGACAAGACATTCGTATTCTTAGGTAGCGGTCCTTTGCCTTTGACATTGATAATGTTTAATATGGTGACTGGCTGTAAATGTATTGGAATAGAACAGTTTGAAGATGTTGCTGAATTGTCCAGAGAAGTTTTAAAACGTTTGAATCTTGATGGCGGTATCGAGATTATCACTGGAAATGAAAAGGCTCTTGCAGATTTGGATTATGATATTTTGATGATTGCAGCATTTGCTGAACCTAAGGCAAGAGTATTCAGGAACGTTTGGGAAGTCGTAGACGAAAAGACTCCTGTTCTTTATAGGACCTATTCTGGTATGAGGGCTATTCTTTATTCTCCAGTAACTGAAAAGGATACTCAAGGATTCCGTCAGGAAGTTATGTTGCTTCCTAAAGGAAAAACAAACAATACTTCTGTATTGGTTAGAAAAATCAGCGATTAAGGTTTATTTATTAAATTCTTAATCTTATTTTTATTTTTTTTTTTTTTTTT
>JADLKP010000329.1 GCA_016838945.1 Methanobrevibacter sp. | reverse complement strand
AAACCTGCTAATATTTTGCAAGTATTTTTTTGATTATTTCATTATTTTTAAATTCTTCCGATATTTTAACACAGGAAATAAGACCAGCAAATACTGCTCCTGAGTTATCTAATATCTGTTTCTTCGTAGTTGTAGATTTTTGAGCTTTATATATCTCTCTCGTTCAAAACGCTAGATACCTTTGAGTGATATATTCGTAGGAACTTATTGAAGGCTGCAAACATTGCAACTCGATATTTTTTCCCTTCAGCACGCTTTGTCAAAAAATAATCGCACACAGGATCTCCTGCGTATAGTTTCTGATGCTTATTGATAGTATCCATTAATTCATAGCCTATTTTTCTCATTACTCTTGATCCCCTTTTCGACATATGTCTTTCCGTTCCCATAAATTTCCCGGATTGATATGGTGGCGCATCAATCCCAGCAAATGCAATCAGTGCTTTGGCGTTATGAAACCTTCTTGGATCTCCTATCTCTGCAATCAGTCGCGGGCCTATTGATATTCCGACGCCTTTCATCTCCATTACGGTTGCGTACTCTGGTAAGCCCTTGGCTATTTCATTCATACGGGTTAGAATATCATACAGAGAAGCATCAACTTCTCTCAGTATTTTTACTGCGTCTTGAACAATCAGCTTTGTGTTCTCAGACGGAGGAAGTGTTGGGATACTGTCTTTGGCGATAAAGTAAAGCTGGCGGGCTTCTTTTTCTCTATACCGGTATCCCTTCTTCTTTGACCATGATGCATACCTGTCGCAGAATCTGTTTTCAGAATACACAGTGATCTTATCCGCATGATAAAAATCATAAACAAAGTCACTTTTTTTGTCTTTTCCCGTATGTTTATCATAATCGTTCAAAATGCCTCCGATTCCCGGCAATGTTCGATCAATGACACTCTCCAGTACAAGGCATCTATCTTGTCTGGTTTTCATGGTTTTAAAGTACTGCATACCCAAAGCTTTTAATTCAATTCGTTCATTATCTTCAACGCAATCATGAAAAGGGCGAAACCAAGAGTCTATACCATACTGCGCAATCATAGTAGCATCAATGCTGTCGGTCTTTGGATTTCTTATCCCCTGGCAGCGGTAACGCTTCATCTCAAGTGGATTTATAATTCGTACATAATAATCCTTTTTCTTCAAATATGTTGCAATTGGAAAATGATAATTACCGGTAGCCTCCATAGTTACATGGACCTCTTCTTCAAAACCATCCAGCTGATCTGCAAGCTTTTTAAGATCACTTTGTGTGTGTTCGTAATCTCTGGGGGACATTATCACTTCCCCATACGGTTTTAAAATACAAATCGTACTTTTTCCTTTTGATACATCTACACCTACACTAATCAATAAATCTTACCTCCTTAGTTTTTTCATAGCTGACGACCACCCACACTTATTGAGACTCATTTTCGTTGGTGACACGTAATCCTGAACTATTTAGGTTACAACCTGCTTAACCGAATACATACAATAAGGGGGCGGCTGACTGTTTGTCGAACGGGAGCACCTACTATGTCCCTACTGGAATTACGTCAGGCCGCTATCCCCTTAATTATAAAAAATAAGTGCAGATGTATCACTTACATCTACACTTACATAGTACGAAACT
>JADLKP010000328.1 GCA_016838945.1 Methanobrevibacter sp. | reverse complement strand
ATGAGGCAAGGCCTTCATACATGTTTATATTGCTGTTACGATTCATACTGCAAAGGTACTAACTTTTTTTCAATCATGTATCGTTTAGCGACAGTTTTTGGGTTAGCATCCGTACATTCTCCCCACAGGGTTTGTCGGGTGCGCCAGGATTTGTTTATACAATATCAAAGACTTAACCCATATAAAACAATAGGAATTCCCACAGACAAAAAGCACTTTGGAACACCCTATATTTATGCTCATACTTTCACAGAGTTCGCCCTCAATAACGGACTCTCCATTGATAATGTGAGGATGATGCTCAATGATAAAATAAACAATGCCTGTAATGTGTTATCTAAATATGACATGAACGCAAGAAAAAGTGAAATACGGAAGATACAAAATGCAATAATCCAACTACCTGATAGCAAATATGATTTAACGAACCTAATAAGAATTGCAATAACAAACAAATGACCCCCAATTTAAGGGTTTATAAGTTCCACATCATTTTTTGTACGGAATGGACAACAAACCAACACATAAAGTTGTAGAATCTGATTATTGCAGAAAACAATCCAAACAAGCATATAATACAAGAATTCTTGTATTTTTACCACATAATAAAAAGGGTCTGAAAGCAAACAACAACATAAAATTTATCAATCTAATTAGCAAATAGTACTTATATATCTTACACTACTAATTACCAAAATATAATAATTATTCTAAAATAATTAATAAATATATATAGAGCATCCAAGGTTCTTGTTGACGGAGAAAATGTTAAAATCCACATGAAAAAGGAATCTTTGCTTGCAAATGAAAGACTATGCCAATTTTATTTTGTACTTTTGCAACCGCATTATACATGCAGACATATTTGCTCACAACCTTGGAAATCACCACTCCCAACAAAGAGCAAATGTACACGAATGAGCCAACCCGTAAGGGCGTAGGCTTTCCGTATCGTGTACAGGTTTGTGGTGAACCTCCAAGGTGTATGGCAAGACCTGCGCCTTCTTTTAGTTGGTGCTGAATGAGAAAGAAGTAGTAACTAAAACAAAACATGATGAATATTCTAAGTATTCTTACAGAAGACGAGAAAGAGTTTCTCAAAAAACACAATCTAAGTCCATCAGACTTTTATGATGCAAGGGGAGAAACCGCAAAAGTGTATCATGATAAAGCAAAAATGGTAGGATGCCATTTTGTTATTAATAATTGCCAATATGGTCATAGACTTAAAGGTCGTTCAGGGCATTGCATTGTATGTAATCCAGCCAGAATAGCATTCCAAAAGCGTGACAGTAAGGGAGGTGTTGTTTATGTGGCTGTAAGTGGGAAATATTGCAAAGTAGGTGTGACTGACGAAAAAAACAAAACGAAAAAAGAATCATTAGATGACAGAGAATATCGTTTGAATAGTGAAGGTGGTTATGCTGGTCGTACAGGATGGAGAACAATCAAGGCATGGATTATTGAAAAAAATGGGCGCACCCGACAAACCCTGTGGGGAGAATGTACGGATGCTAACCCAAAAACTGTCGCTAAACGATACACGATTGAAAAAAAGTTAGTACCTTTGCAGTATGAATCGTAACAGCAATATAAACATGTATGAAGGCCTTGCCTCAT
>JADLKP010000327.1 GCA_016838945.1 Methanobrevibacter sp. | reverse complement strand
ATTTTATTGTAATTATTTGATAAATATCATTAGTTTTATTATTATTATTATTATTATTATTATTATTATTATTATTATTATTATTATTATTATTATTATTATTATTTAGACGATTTTTAATCATTTTTTGGGTTATTCAAACAATAACTTGTTTTATTTTTTACAGGAATCACAAATCTGTCTTAACCTGTCCTGTATTTTTATGATTGTTTCTTGGCCATTTCCTCCAATTAGAATAGCTGGATCATGTGAGAACTCAGCTACAAAAGCAATAATTTCATCAAGATTATTTGCTATTTCAACTCTTCCTTCATAATTTAAGCTGTTTAATCGGTATTTAGCTTGATCTAATGTATCCTCTAAACCTGGGAAGAGAATTATTGCTTCAGGATGGGCATTAACAACTTCATTTAAAATATCGAACCTGTGATTTTCATTATGTCTTGGAGTTCCTACAAAAATTGCTGTGAAATCAACCTCTTCCAATAATGGCTTAATTGCATCTGAATTGTCAGATTTTCCTATGTATATTTCACAATCATTCAATTTCAATACTTCCAATCTGCCTTTAACGGGTTCGAACCTTTCTAAAGTATTCTTAATTATATTTTCATCAATTTCAAAAGCATTATCATTAATGTATTTTGCAATGGTTTCACTAAGGCCTGCATTTAACTTGTTGAATCTGCCAAAAAGATTCAAATCATAATCTGTTTCACCATATTCAATTGCGAGTTTGGAGACTTCCTCAAATTCCTCTTTAAACTCTTGGTTTTCATTGATAAAGATTGTTTTATCCTTAAAGAATTCTTTAAGTGAGTTTTTATATCCTTCAATAGAACCATGGACATTCATATGGTCATTGCCCATATTGGTCAATGCAATCAAATCAAAGTCGAAACAATAACTGCAGAAACCTACTGTCATATCACATACTTCAACGAGCAAGACATCATATTTATTTGGATCCGCTTCAAGAATAAGGTCATAGTAACCATCAAATCCACCGCCAGCATTACCTCCGACCAATACATTCTTGCCTGCATTTTCAAGGATTTCCTTAATCATTGTAACTGTGGTGGTTTTCCCATTGGTTCCTGTAACGCCAATTGTAAACATATCTCTATGATCCGTTTTAACATCACAGAGCAGCTTGCCTGATTTTTTGTAATGTTCTGCAAGTTTGCTTCCCCAAATGCTTGGGCTTAAAACTACTGCATTACATGAATCTACCTTTTCTTGGTCATTGAATCCTAAATCAATAGATAATTTATCTTTGATGAAACTGACTTTATCTTTTTGAGGTGAAATGTCTACACCTGCAAGGGATATGGGCAAATTATCCGGACTTATATTTACATTTAAATCTGTGGCATAAACTTCCCAATTATTTTTTAACAAGGAATGTAAAGCCTTTTTACCTTCAACACCCAAACCGATAACAGCCGCTTTCATAATTTCACTTTTGAATTTAATTAATTTTATCTGATAAAATTTATTAATTTATAAAAATTGATAGATCTTAAGAAAAAAAGATTAAAAAACACTTATTTTTTAACCGTTATATATAAAATAATCTATTAATCAATTATATGTATATATCTCTGTATATTCTTATTAATAAAAGTTAGTAT
>JADLKP010000326.1 GCA_016838945.1 Methanobrevibacter sp. | reverse complement strand
ATTAAAATAAAAAAGAAAAAGAAAAAAATTAAAGTTATTCTTCTTCCTCTTGATAAGAGCCGTTATACTCTCCAGAACCTTCAACTGGGAATACTACTGCTTGAGCTATCCTATCACCAGATTTGATCTGATAATCAAATTCACCATGATTATAGATCATAAACATCAAGGTTCCATAAAATCCAGGATCTCCCACTGCAGTTTGAACAGAAATGAAAGACCTGAGCAAAGTGGACCTTGGCAGATACAGCATTGTATATCCCTTAGGAATCTTGACCTTACGTTTTATGGAAGCCAAATATGCTGTATGAGGCTTTAAAGTATAGATAGGACCTTCCAAAGCTTCAATTTCAGGAAGATTCTTTTCATTGTCAATCAATGAGCCTTCGGACTTTTGCACAAATATCTCATCAAGCTCCAAATCAATGCCTGAAGGCTGCACCAAGTCTTCAAAGTTTGGAAAAATCTTTTTCAATTCAGTTTCACCAAGCATAATATCACATCATATTTAACTAGTTTCATTTGTTATATTGCCTAACTTAAATGTCAATACACCTTGTCCTTCATCATTTACCTTCAATTCATCACATTGAGGATAAAGCTCATTTATCAAAGCCTTACCTGATTGGGAGTCCATAAAGTGAGGCAAATAATTGGATAGGTAAGTCGGATAGAGTGTCACTGTACAATTGTCTTCAACCAAATCAAGATTCAAGAAATAAGACCTATGAGTAGCTGGATTTGATTGGTCGAATATGAAATTACCTAAATTATAGAAGATAGGTTTTCCATTATACATCTCTACACCTTGAGTTACATGAGTATGGGAACCGATGACAATATCTGCACCATCATTGATCAATTCATGGGATATCTTGACCTGATTTTGGTTTGGACTTCTGCTGTACTCGTTTCCGTAATGCAAGTAAGCAATAACAACACTTGAACCGTTTTCACGAGCTTCCTGCACTTGCCTTTGAGCGAGTTCAGTGTCATATGCAGAATATCCTGATGAATTGCTTGTAGCAGGGTCCATCACTCCACGATATTCCTGGAAGTTGTCTGCATCCATATAATTCAATATTGTGACCTTTCTATCTCCTGATTCAATAGTGACAGGTTTTGTTGCCTCATCAGCATTATTTCCTGCTCCCATCACATGGATTCCGGCATCCTTCAAGTTCTTTAAGTTTTCATTCAAACCTGTTTCACCATAATCCAAAGCATGGTTATTGGCCTGTGATGCTACAACATTGTCATTTGCATTTGCCAAAAGGTAAGTGTACTTAGGATTCGCCTTCAATGGAACATCCCCTTTCACCGCATATGAAGAGGTTGTAACAGGGTTTTCAAAGTTTACAAGCAGTATGTCTGCATTTTTAGTTACATTCTCAACAAATCGGAAGGGGCTTGCACCTGAATCCAATACAGCAGGCATCTTACGGCCAAACATCACATCCCCAGTTACGGAAATTGATATGTTATCATGACCTAAATCATAACTTGAGCCATCATCCATTGAGAATAGAATCTTTCCACAGACGGACATCACCAAAAGAATAAGAAAAATTGCAATTAAAATTCTAAAAAACCGTTTTTTATTCATTTTATCACAAATAATAGTTTTTAATTAAATTTTATT
>JADLKP010000044.1 GCA_016838945.1 Methanobrevibacter sp. | reverse complement strand
CCTAAAATATAACTATTAAAAAAAATAATATATTTTGTCCTTTTTATATGTTATTGAATTTAGGTTGGTTAAAATAAAAAAAATTAAATTTGGAGAGATTATTATGGCAGATTTAAAAGGAACTAAAACTGAAGAAAACTTGAAAGCAGCTCTTGCTGGTGAATCTCAAGCTCGTGTAAAATATGAATTCTATGCTTCTCAAGCTAAGAAAGATGGATATGTGGAAATCAAGGATATTTTCCAAGAATCTTCCGACAATGAAAAGGAACATGCAAAAATATGGTTCAAGCTTTTAAATGGTGGAAAAGTACCTGACACCTTAACCAATCTTGCAGATGCAGCAGCTGGTGAACATGAAGAATGGACTGCTATGTACAAAGGGTTTGCAGAAACTGCACGTGAAGAAGGTTTCGATGACATTGCAGCATTATTCGATGCAGCTGGTGCAACAGAAAAGGTGCATGAAGACAGATACAATGCTTTATCAGATAAGATAAAAGCAGACAAAGTCTTTAAAAAAGATGAGGAAATTGCATGGAAATGCAATAACTGCGGTTACATCCATTATGGAAAAGAAGCTCCTGAAGTTTGCCCATTATGTGATCACCCACAAGCACACTTCAGAAAACAAGACACCAGTTATATTTAAATTAAAAAGAGTAAATAGTTAAAACTTTTTAACTATTTTTATTATTTTTTTATTTTTTATTATTATTTACTAGTTTTTATTATTTTTTCTAGTTTTTATTATTTTTTACTACTTTTACTATTCATATTATTTTATTTTTTTATTTCTATTTTTTACTTATTCTATTTCTATATCTGCACAGGTTGCATTTTTCTTAAAATTGCTTTTTTTCAATAATTTCTAAATAGTATTTTCCTTTTGCAGTTATTCTATAAAATCTAAATCTTTTATCTTCCTCGTTTAAGCAGACAACAAGCTCTTTTTCTTTTAAGTTTGTCAGATATTTGGAAACATGATGGCTGCTATCGCCGATTTCTTTACTAATGACAGATGGAATTTTAGCGGTTTGACTTATTGACTTTAGAATTTGAACCCTTTTATCTGATCTTGCTAAAAAAGAGATTATGCTCATGGATTCTTTGTCCTCATCACTAAAATCATCTTTGATTTCGTCATATAATATGTTTTGACTTTTATCAAACTCTTCTACATTGTTTATTTTGTTTTCCTTTTTTAATTTGTAATTGTTTTCTGATATAGGATTATCTTGAATCATTCTAAGCTTAAACTCCAATTCCTTTAATTGCAGTTTCAATTCCTCATTTTCTTCCTTTAGTTTTTTATTTTCATTAAGAATCTTTTCCATATCTGAAGGTCTCATGATTAAAACTTTAATTTTTACATATATATTACTATGTACATACTATTAGTATACTATTATCTAACTATTAGCAATTTATTAGCAAATTTTATATATCATTTTATACTACTTATATATATTAAGAATCTTTTTAAGATTTTTAGTTCAAGATTTTTAAAAAAAATATAGTAAAAGGGGGATTTTACTATTTTTATTCATTTAACTCTTTTTTATTTTTGATTTTTATACATTATACAAAAACTTTTTAAATGATTACTGGTAAATATTATAATATGTTAGTATATTTGCTGTTTAATAGCATTTTTCTAACAGAATTATTAAACTCTTATGGACTGTAATATTTAGAATTTGATTAATAATTAAATGGCTATTCACTACTCTATTTAAACTAATACAGTTAATCAAAATAAACATTTTAAATATTGTCCTTTGGATGTGGCGAAAAGCTGAACAAGAGGTAATAAAATGATGTACAAATATATTAGAGATGCATGGAAAAATCCAGATGAGTCTTATGTAAGAGAACTTATGTGGCAAAGAGTTCCTAAATGGAGGAAACAACCTGCAATCACTAGAATCGACAGACCAACCAGAATTGATCGTGCAAGATCACTCGGTTACAGGGCTAAAAAAGGTTTCGTGGTTGTAAGAGTAAAAGTTAGACGTGGTGGACGTAGGAAAACTCGTTTCAAACATGGTCGTAGACCAAAAAGAATGGGTGTAAACAAAATTACCATGGCTAAGTCTATTCAAAGAATCGGTGAAGAACGTGTAGCTAAAAAATACCCTAACATGGAAGTATTAAACTCTTACTGGGTATGGGCTGACGGAAAATACAAATACTTTGAAGTAATTTTAGTAGACCCACAAAGTCCTTCTATTAAAAACGACCCTAAAATCAACTGGATTTGTGAAGGTCAGCACAGAAGCAGAGCTCTCAGAGGCTTAACTAGTGCTGGTAAAAAAGGCCGTGGCCGTAGAAATAGAGGAAAAGGTAGTGAAAAAAGATTAAAATAATCTTTTTTTAATTTTTCTTTTCTTTTTATTTTTTTATTTTTGACTATTTTTTATAACAATTAACTTTTTTTACTTTTTTTAAGATTTTTATTTTATTTTATAATTCTAAAGGTTAAATCATGATTCACAATATTAGATATCGTGTCTTCATCTATGAAAATGAGGACAAAGATGAAATTTTAGAGGCTCTTTTAAATATTTTGCCTACTGCAGAACCTGAAGTTGAAGAGGCGGAGGGTCTCTTAGAAGAGAAAATGCTTATTTTAACTGGTACAATTTCCAAAAAAAGGCAAACAAAGGAATTCCTCAACAATCTCATTTCTTCAATTGGAGAAGATCAATTGGTCAAATTGTACAATGACTTGAATAAGAAAATGGATGAAAAGGGAAATTTGTTCTTAAGATTATCCAAAGAAAAGGCTGCAGAAGAGGAATGGGAAATATTGGATGGTGGAGACAGCATTCACTTAAAGATAAAAATTGCAGCATATCCTGCTAAAAAAGAGGTTGCAATCAATAAGATTTCTGAAATATTTCCTGAAAATATTAAAAACTAATAATTTAAAGCTAATATAAACCTATTATTTAAAGCTAATAATTTAAAGTTAATTATTTAAAGTTAATTATTTAAAGTTAATTATTTAAAGTTAATTATTTAAAGACTAATTATTTAAAGTTAATAATTTAAAGCTAATTATTTAAGGCTAATTATTTAAGGCTAATTATTTAAAGACTAATAATTAATTAAAATATTTTAATTAGTTCTTATAAACTATTATATGTAAAATGTGATTTTTTTTAAACAATTAAATTAAGGTAATCAAATGAAATTTTATGACATGAATCTTAGAGGACAGGATTTTGACAAGGATTTGGCTTTGGTTTTGGAAGCCAATAGGTTTGGATGGGATTATCTTAATTTGAATTATTCTCATGACGATTTTGATGAGGCAATTCAATATAAGGATGATTTAATCGATGAATTGTCTGCTGTAGACTTTTATCAGACCTATAGAAAGATGAATGCTAATTTTGAGCATGCGGATATTTCTATGGGAATAAATATTTTGAATGCCAATTCCAATGAGATTAGAAAAATAATCAACAAGTATCGAAATAAGGCCAAATACATTAGCTGTTTAGGCGGAGACTTAAAAATCAACCGTAGCGTATGTGAAAATCATAGAATTGATGTGTTGTCAAGGCCTTATTATAAAAGAAGAGATTCTGGAATGAATCATGTTCTTGCAAAAGAGGCTGTAAAAAATAATGTGGCTATTGAATTATGCTTTAGGGACATCTTAAACAATCATCTCAGATACAGAGCCAATGTAATCAGCAGCTTTAAGGAGATATTGATGTTTCATCGTAAATTCAAGTTCCCATTGATTATTACAACAGATTCCAAATCCTTATATGATGTAAGGTCAACAAGGGATATTGTATCCTTCTTCAAATCAATCGGCTTTACTGAAAAGGAGATCTATAATGGATTTTATTATTATCCTAAGCAAATCGTTGATTTTAACAGTGAAAGGGATAATATGATCATTAATGGAGTGAAAGTCATTGAAAGTGATGATTTCACTGACACTTATGACAATTTAGAAAGTGATTTGGAGGAATTTGAGCCTTTTGATGAGGAATCTATAGATGATTTGGATGATGTTGATCTTGATGAAGATTATGAAGATTATGAAGATAATGAATTTGATTTTGGGGAGGAAGAATAATGAAGTTAAAGGTATTGCCTCCAACACTTAGAAAAAATCATCATTATCTGATACTTGATGTGAAGTCAGAAGTCGAATTATCCAAAGAAGATATGTTACCTATATGTTGGGATGGGTGCATTAGGTATTGGGGAGAGAACCATTCAAGCAACTTTGATTTATGGGTAATGAGACACTATTTGGTCAGCGAAACCATTCAAAATAATGAGCCTATCTTTAATTATAAGACAGTCTTAAGATGTGGAAGATCTTGCTGTGATGATGTGAGGGTAGCATTGTCTACATTAAAAAGGCAAAACAGGAATAAAATAGCTATCAATACAATAGGGATTTCTGGAACTGTCAAATCTGGAATCAACAAGTTCATTGATGAAATAGATGAATAAGAAACTTGATGCATATTATTCTAACTAATCCTTTTATCTTATTTTTATCTTATTTTTATCTTATTTTAATTTTATTTTATCTTATTTTTATCTTATTTTTCTATTTTTTATATGACTGTTATACATTGTTTTAATTGTGTAATTTTTCTTATTTTATTTGTTTTATCCAATGATTAAAATATAAAATTTTTACAAAGATTTATAAATAACTTTATAATAATATATTAATGACAGAAATATCAATAAAATACATATTACCAAATAACAGAATGTTTGGTTTATTTTTTAAAATTAGTTCAATCGGTTTAAAGTAGATTATGGTTCAATTCATTATTCTTTTTATAAGGCTGTAATTTACAATATAAGGGAAAACAAATAAGTAAATGGAATTGATCATTAATTCAATTTGTAGATTGATTGGTTTTATCATTGTAATCCTTAATTGGAATAAATCATATCATTTAATCAAATCGGATTAATTTTAAATAAAATATGTAATTTATTAGCAGTTAATCAGAATTAAAAAAAGTTTATTAAAATAGGTGATATTAAATGCAACCTTTACAACAACAAAATGCTGGATATGACAGAGCAATTACTGTATTCAGCCCAGATGGAAGACTTTTCCAAGTAGAATATGCAAGAGAAGCTGTAAAAAGAGGAACAACCTCTTTAGGGCTTAAGTCCAAAGAAGGTGTAGTTCTTATTGTAGATAAAAGAACTGTCAGCAGATTAGTGGAAGCAAAATCCATTGAAAAGATATTCCAAATCGACAATCATATTGGTGCTGCTACTTCTGGTCTTGTTGCTGATGCAAGAGCTTTAATTGAAAGAGCACGTATTGAATCTCAGATTAATAGAATAACTTATAATGAACCAATTCTAGTTGGAGGTTTAGCTAAAAAAATCTGTGACATGAAACAAATGTACACTCAAAATGGTGGTGTAAGACCTTTCGGTTCAGCACTCATCATTGGTGGAGTTAATGGTGAAGAAGTTAAATTATTCGAAACAGACCCAAGCGGAGCTTTAATTGAATATAAGGCAACAGCTATTGGATCTGGTGTGCAAGCAGCTATGGATGTCTTCGAAGAAGGTTATGAGGATGACATAACTTTAGAAGGTGCAATAGACTTAGGTTTAGATGCACTTTATGAAGCTACTGAAGGCAGAACCACTGCACAAAGTGTAGAAATAGCTGTCATTGAAGTAGATACTCAAAGCTACAGAAAACTTTCTGAAGATGAAGTATCTAAATATGTTGAAGCTCTTCTTGAGAGAAAGGCTGAAGAAGAGGAAGAGGAACCTGAAGAAGAGGAAGCAGAAGAAGCTGAACCTGAAGAGGGTTCTGAAGAAGAATCAGATGAAAATGATGAAGAGAATGATAGTGAGGAAGGTTCTGAAGAGTAATACTGTAAGGCAGACTGCAAAGTTTGGCGTAAAGTTAGTGCTCACAGAAAAATTCTTGAAAAATCATAAGCATATTAGAATGATTGTTAAATATATCTAAGCATATTTTTAACATTCATCTAAATTTTATTTCTTTTGAGAATTCTTTTGAATTCTCTTTTTATTCTTACATTTTTATTAATGTAGAATTTTATTCTTACATTTTATTTTTTTAAATGTAGTATTGTCAAATTGTATTGGATTAGGTGAGTAAGCATGGTAAATATAGATGATGCTATTATTGCAAGATTAGAATCTTATGGCGAAAAATTTGAAATTTTAGTTGATCCTGATTTAGCTGCAGACTTTAGAAATCCTGATAATGAGAAAGAAATTGAAATTGAAGATATTTTAGCTGTTGAAGAAATATTCAAAGATTCCAAAAAAGGAGATAAGGCTTCAGAAGAAGCTATGAATAAAGTATTCGAAACAACAGATGTTTTGGAAGTTGCAGAGCAAATTCTTTTAAAAGGGACTGTTCAATTAACTGCAGAGCAAAGAAGGCAAATGCAGGAAGACAAAAGGAAACAGGTTATTGCTAAAATAGCTAGAGAAGGTATAAATCCTCAAAATGGTCTTCCACACCCTGCAATGAGAATTGAAAATGCAATGAATGAAGCTAAAGTTAAGGTTGATGCATTCAAATCTGTTGATGAACAAGTTGAAATCGCTTTAAAAGCAATTAAAGTTTTAATTCCAATTAAATTTGAAAAAGTTAAAATAGCAGTTAGATTACCAAGTACAGCAGCAGGTAATGCTTATTCTGCAATTCGCCCATTCGGACAAATCATAAATGAAGAATGGCAACAGGATGGGTCCTGGATTGGAATTGTGGAAATGCCTGGTGGTCTTCAAGATGATTTTAATCATAAGATGGCTTCTATCTCAGGAGGAGAAGCTGAAACTAAATTAATTAAATAACTATATGCAGATTCATTGGCAATTGAATGGCTTAATGGATTTTAATTCAATTAGAAAATAAGAGACTAATTGGATTAACGTTATAGGTGTTTTAATTTAGGTGTGTAGTTGAATTTGATATACTCTTATGGGAAGTATATATATGATATATGTGAATGAAAAAGATTTGGTAGTTCCTGGAGAATTATTGGCAGAAGATGATTATTATTCAGGAAGAGGAACCTTTGAAGATGATGGAAAAATATGTTCCAAACTCTTAGGTTTAGTTTCTTTAAGAAATAAGAAAATTAGTGTAATTCCTTTAAAAAGTAAATATCTTCCTAAAAAAGGAGATGTAGTAATTGGTAAAATCGATGATGTCAGATTTTCAATGTGGGGAGTGGACATTAACTCACCATACTCTGGTATCTTACCTGCATCTGAAGTATTCGGAAGAGAGAAAAAGGAATTGAGTAGAGTATTTGATATTGGTGATGTTCTTTTCTTAAGAATCGTCGATGTTGATGAAGTTAAAAAGGTTAAATTAGGTTTAAAAGGCCGTGGAATGGGTAAATTCAAAGGAGGAGTCATTGTAGATATCGCTCCTACCAAAGTGCCTCGTTTAATTGGTAAGAAAGGTTCCATGATCAACATGATCAAGGATAAAACCGGCTGTAAGATTGTAGTCGGTCAAAATGGTCTTGTTTGGGTAAAAGGTAATGAAGACATGGAACAGATTGTTAAAAACATTATCAAGCTTATAGAAAAAGAGGCTCATACTTCCGGTTTAACTGATAGGATTAAAAACAAGCTTTGTTTACTTATCGATGGCGAATTACCTCCAGAAGAGGAAGAGGCTGAAGAAGCAGAACAAGTGGAAGATGATTTTGAAGAGGATGCATTCGAAGATGGTTTGAAAAAACCTGAACTTCAAGATTTCAGAGAAGAAGTTGAAAAGGAATTAGCTGAAGAAGGCTTCGATGTTGAAGAAGATGAAGTTTTGGATGATTCTGAAGAAGATTTGGAAGATTTTAATGATGAATCTGAAGATTATGAAGATGTCGAAGAGGAATTTGAAGACTTGGATGATGAATCTGAAGATGAAATCGAAGAATTCGAAGAAGAGGTCTCTGATGAAGAATTAGAGGATGTTATAAGTGAAGCTATTTCTGAAGATGAATTCGAAGATGAAGTTTTAGAAGAGGAGCCTGCTGAAGAGAATGCAGAAGATGAATCTGAAGATATTGAAGAGGGAACTTCTGAAGATGAAAATGAAGAAGAATCTGACGATGAAACCGATGGAGACAAGGAAGATAAATCCAAAAAACCAAATTTTATGGACACTTATGAATACATAAATGAACAAAAGAAGAACAACAATAAGTCTTCTTTTGACTTAAGTCGTGCAGATAATTCTAACTCTCCTACTTTGAACATTTCACAAAGAAGAGGTATTTAAGCTGTTGAATTAAATTGATTATAATTGAATAATTAATATGTCTTAATATTATCATTATTATTTATAATTTAAATGTGACATAAGAAGAGGTGTTTTTTAGTATGTCAAATGACAAAGAATTAAGAGCCGATGGAAGAGCTTATGATGAGCTCCGTCCAATTAAAATTGAAGCTGGAGTCTTGAAAAGAGCGGATGGTTCTGCTTACTTGGAAGTTGGTGGAAATAAAATTTTAGCATCTGTCTATGGTCCAAGAGAATCTTATATTAGACGTTTATTAAAACCTAATACTGGTGTAATTAGAGTAAGATACAATATGGCTCCATTTTCAGTAGATGACCGCAAAAGACCAGGTCCAGATAGAAGATCAACTGAAATTTCCAAAATAGCTGCTGATGCACTCAGACCTGCTTTAATGTTGGAATCTTTCCCAAGATCCATGGTTGATGTATCAATCGAAATCATTGAAGCTGAAGGTGGAACCCGTTGTGCAGGAATCACCGCAGCTGCTGTAGCTTTAGCTGATGCAGGTATTCCAATGAAAGATATTGTAGTGGGCTGTGCTGCAGGTAAGGTAAATGACCAAATTGTAGTGGACTTATCTGAAAAAGAAGATAAGGAAGGACAAGCTGATGTTCCTATCGCTATCATGCCAAGAACCGGTGAAATTACTTTACTCCAAGCAGACGGTAACTTAACTGAAGAAGAATTTGAAGAAGCTTTGGATTTAGCTATTGAAGGTTGTAAAAAGATTAGCGAACTCCAACATGAAGCTTTAAAAGCTAGGTATAGTTCAGAATAGGTTGTGAAAATATGGATATTGTACCAGAAATTACTAGAAGAAGCATTACAAGACTTATAAATGATGGTAAAAGATCTGATGGAAGAGCTTTTGATGAAAGAAGGGATATTTTCATTGAACCTAATGTAATTGAAAAGGCAGAAGGTTCTGCAAGAGTTAAATTAGGTGATACTCAAGTTATTGTAGGTGTTAAACCAACTATTGGCGAACCATTCTGTGACACTCCTAATTTAGGTGTATTGATGACCAATTGTGAACTCTTGCCAATGGCTGCTCCTGGATTTGAACCAGGTCCACCTAGCCCAGAATCCATTGAACTTGCACGTGTTGTAGACCGTGGAATCCGTGAAAGTGAATTGGTGGATTTAGAAAAGCTTTGTATTGAAGAAGGCAAAAAAGTATGGATGCTTTTCATTGACTTGCATGTAATCGATTACGATGGAAATCTCTTTGATGCATCTAATCTTGCTGTAATGGCAGCTTTAATGAACACTAAATTGCCAGTTGCTGAATATGTTGATGATGAAGTTGTCTTATCTGAAAATGAAACAATGGATTTGCCTGTTAGAGATAAGTTAGCTTTATCCACATTTGTAAAAATCGGCAATGGCTTAGTTTTAGATCCTTCTTTAGAAGAGGAAGAAATTTTGGATGCAAGAATAACCATCGGGGTGACTGATGAAGGAAACCATATTTGTTCCATGCAAAAAGGTGGAGAAGCACCTTTAACCAGGGATGAAATCCTTGATGCTGTACATATGGCATTCACTACCAAAGACGATCTATTAAGTTATTTAGACTAATCAGACTTTTTAAAAAGTTTGATTAGATATTTTTACTAGTTTTGAGCAATTCTCTTAACTAGTCTTTAATTATTTTTATTTTATTCATAATTTTTTTATTTATTTTCGAAATTGTTTTAATATAAATATTTATTGTAAAAAATAGTTTGATTTATTATTTTAATTGGAAAATTAATGATTTATTTAAATCTATAATAAAAAACAGCTATTTTTCTTAATTAAACTATCCAAAAAACCATTAACTTTATATACTTATAAATCCTATATTATATTATTAGTTAAATTTATAGCCTAATTGCTGTAATGGTCTTATAATTTTAACAATCATTCTCTTTATTTTAATTATCATTATCGTTTTATAATTAGTAAAGCAGATTTTTTATGATCTTTTAAATGAAGACAAGAGTATGTCTAATTAACTATATATTTATTATTTATCGATGATGGGATTAAATAATACTATAAATTAAGCTTTGTAGGTGTTGAAGCTTAATATTTAATCAATTCAATTTTACTGGAGATATTTTAAATGGCTAGAACAAAAAAAGTTGGTATTACTGGCAGATTTGGTGCTAGATACGGAAGAAAAGCAAAAAGACAAGTTAAGAAAATCGAAGAAAACATGAAAAAGAAACATGTTTGTCCTAAATGTGACAGACCTTACGTTAAAAGAGTAAGTGCTGGAATTTGGGAATGTAAGAAATGTGGTACAGTCTTTACCGGTGGAGCATACGTACCTGAAACTCCTATGGCAAAAGCCGCTACCCGTAACATCAAAAGAGTAGTTGGAGGAAACTAATTGTATTATTGCCCTCAATGTGGAACTGAAGTAGATCCTCAAGAAATGAGATTGCACAAGGAATCCAGGGGAAATAAATGTCCTAAATGTAGATATAGGATTTTATTTAAAAAAGTTCCAGAAGACAGAAACCATGTAAAAGCAAGATAGTTATTTGATTTATTAATTTTTAGATTAATTTTTTAATTTAAAATAATTATCTTTTAATAACTATTTAGCTTATCGCAGCTAATACTAATTAACTGCATTCATTCTATTTTTTTATTGGCTATTTAGTTATTATAGCTACTGACTAATTTTAATTTAAATTAAAATTAGTTTTCTTTTTACTTTTGTATTTTAATGATTTTTAGTTTAAAATTTCAAATTTTATGCATTTTTACGTATTTTCCATTCTTATTTTAATTGAAAATAAAAAAGGGGATTATTATGCTGATTTCTACATCAAGAAAACCATCTCAGAAAACAAGAACGTTCTGTAAAAATTTTTCACATGCTTTTGGTTTTGATTATACAAACAGGGGAAAAAGCAGTTTAAGGGATTTGCTTATAAAAGCTAAGCAATTAGGTCATGATAGCCTTGTTTTAGTTTATCAGATTAAAGGAAATCCAAGCAAATTAACTTTTTATGACCTTGAGGCAAATGAAAAGTTGGCATTGCTTGTTTCTGTCAATACAACAAACGAACGTCTTCATATTAAACCAGAAGACTTAAAGATCAGATCAACTGTAAGGGAATTGGATATTTTGGCAGAAGTCTTAGGTATTGAAATCACTACCGAACCACAAGATTCCAATTACATCAGAATATCCTATGCAGATTACGATGATGATAAGAATTTTGCAATAATCTATTTTGTAAATAGGAAAGGAGAACAGATAGACTTGCAAATCAATGTAAAAAAGATAGTTGAGAATTAAAGCATTGATTTTACATAAAATTTAAAGATAAGCTTTTAAGAGGAGATTCATATTAGTGAAAGCGAAATATTGAAATCAATCAACAGTGATATTGTAATTGATTTTGATACAGAAAAACAGGCGGAGATTGTTTATGATTCCATTTTGCTTGAATTCGAAACTTCTCCTGATTACAGGTCTTCCATGGATTTGAAATTGGATAAGAACTCTATCATAATCACAATAGATGCAGAGGATGCAACATCATTCAGGGCATCCATCAATTCAGCAATCAAATGGATCAAATTATCCGTTGAGATAAATGAATTGACTGAAAGTTAATTTTTTAACTCATTATCATTATACCATTCAATCAATAGTTTTAAATATTTAACTAATAATATATTATAGTATAATGATTTATTAGCTAATTATATTTAATAATTAAAAATTAAACTAATATTATTATAAAAAAAGATTTAAGGTGAAAATATGGAAATTCCACAAAATGTACAACATCAGTTAAACCAATTCCAACAATTACAACAACAGGCTCAAGCTGTAACCATTCAAAAACAAAATGTTGACATTCAATTAAGAGAAACCGAAACTGCTCTTGAAGAACTCAAAAAAACTCCAGAAGGGGCTGAAGTGTTCAAATCCGCTGGAAACTTGCTCATTAAAGTTGAACGTAATGAAACTTTAGAAGAGCTTGAAGACAAAGTTGAAACTCTTAAATTAAGACAACAAACCATGACTCGCCAAGAAGAAAGAGTTATGAAAAAACTTGAAGAAATGCAAGCTACCATCCAACAAGCTATGGGTGGATTACAAGGATAAATAGATTCCTATCTATTTTTCTTTTTTTATTTAAGAATATTTAATTCGTATATCATAAAATCATTTATGCATAATTTTTTTAGGTGTTAGTATGGTATCAAAAATTAAAAAATTATCTTCAGAAGATCTTGACAATATTTCAGATTTCTTTGCAAGTGTGGTTGAGAAGAAAATTTTTTCCCAAGTCAAATCCCAAAAAGAAATTTTGGCTATGGACATTAACATCAATATTGATTACAATGATGAAAATGAACAACTTGATATAGATGCTGATGTTGATATTGATACAGATGAGTTATCCGACTTATCAGATGAAATAATCAATGAAGTAATCGATGAGTCTTACCTCGAACTTGATGAATACATTAACGAAAACTTCAGAGAATAACATCATTATTTTTTTCTAATTTTTTCATGACTATTTTTCTAAATTTTATCTATTTTTTCTATTTTTCAAATTTTTTATTTTTAATTTTTTCTCATTTTTATATTTTTAAAAATTAAGAAATTTTTTTTTA
>JADLKP010000325.1 GCA_016838945.1 Methanobrevibacter sp. | reverse complement strand
ACCCCCCCCCCCCCCCGCAACCTCGCAAATCCTCCGTCCGTTAGTGGCAAGCAGTACGCAGACAGTGCTACTGAATAAAAAAGCCGTCCGAAATAACATAAGATGATTTAAAAATGAAAA
This sequence comes from Methanobrevibacter sp., assembly GCA_016838945.1. Taxonomy (GTDB): domain Archaea; phylum Methanobacteriota; class Methanobacteria; order Methanobacteriales; family Methanobacteriaceae; genus Methanobrevibacter. The sequence goes on along the minus strand of JADLKP010000325.1, from coordinate 1,534 downwards.
AATATTTTACTACTGTTATTATTGTATTTTTTTGTAGTGCCTGTTTTGTTGGTTGTGCAGTATATTCAACTGTAACCACAAACAAGTGGTTAGAATACGAATTACCGCCTTCTAAAATAGTCAAAAATGGGACGATTTTTTTTGAAGGAAAACTATCTGACGGTACACCGTTTTCTGTTTTTGCTGATGAAAAAATTGATAATGATGCAAGATTTTATCATGCTATACTATGGCAAGATTTTGGGTGGAAATTAAAGGATGACAAAACTTGGACAGCTCCACAAGATGCTCGTGAGAGAAAACTCGGTCATATTTATATTAACCCCAGCAGAAGGGTTGCTGTTTATTATTATCCTGACAGAAATTATTCGGCTTTTAAGGTAAGTTTCATGAAATAAGAGAGATTCTAAAAAAATATGCACTTTGCACTAATAAATAATAATCGTGTTGAAGCTCAACCACAACTCAAAGGATTGTGTTCTTGTTGTTCGAAACCAGTTATTGCCAAATGTGGTACACGAAAAATTTGGCATTGGGCACATAAAAACAAAACAGAGTGTGATAATTGGTGGGAACCGGAAACAGAGTGGCATCGTACTTGGAAAAATAATTATCCAGCCGAGTGGCAGGAGATATCCTTACTCAATGAAAGAACATCCGAAAAGCATATTGCAGATGTCCAGACTTCTCACAATCTTGTTATAGAGTTTCAGCATTCACATATTGAACATCAAGAACGAACCTCACGAGAACGGTTTTATAAAAATATGGTTTGGGTCGTTGATGGGACACGCCTAAAAAGAGATTTTCCTCGTTTTCTTAAAGGCAAAAAGAACTGTTTTGAAAATACAATTTTTTACGCCACAGACAATCCTAAAATATTTAAAGTTGACCTTATAGATTGGTGTTTCCCAACTGCTTGGCTTGAAAGTTCTGTACCAGTTATCTTTGATTTTAGAGGAGACGGTACAATGGACGACCCCGAAGGTTTACGAAATACTCTTTACTGTTTATTTCCACAAATCGGAAGATATGCAAGAGTTGTGGAAATATCACGAACAGCTTTTATAAATACTACTACCAATGGAGAATGGGCATTACGAGTTCAAGAATTTATAAATCACTATAGAGAACAAGATAAAATAGAACAACAAAAACAGCAACAAACAATATCCCATACATCAAATAAAGTGACATATACTTGGAGAGGAATTCCACTTATTGGTGGCTCTCGTGAATACAAAAGACGTCTTTGGACACCGAACAAATCTAATCGTAAAGGCAGACGATAATATAATGAAATACGACATTCACATAACAAGTTAAAATTGCCAGCCACTAACAAGGTATTGCCAAAAGCGGGGCTGAACAGCTTTGACTGGGCATTTGTGCAAGGTTCAACATTCGTTCTTCGTTTGAACTTTTGTGCTAAAAATCCCCGCCTTCGGCAATACCCAAACCGTTAAACGATTACCATGAGAAAGCGATGTTTAATGGGAGTGCACTTGTTTGAATGCAGGGAATATCGACTCTA
>JADLKP010000324.1 GCA_016838945.1 Methanobrevibacter sp. | reverse complement strand
AGGAAATCAAGTTGATATAATATTTCTTTATTTTTTCTATTGGTTTAAAAATAAGTTGATATAATATTTCTTTATTTTTTCTATTAGTTTTCTTCTATTTTTTCATCGCTAATTAATTTAAATAAGGAAACAAGACCTATTATTGCTGTGATTATTTGTGTTGCACATGATACAAGGTCATAGATTCCTATGAAGTAAACTGCATAGATTAAAACATTCACAATAAATGCAACTTTAATCCATTTGATTTCCTTAAGGTAATAGTTGCATATTGTTAGCTGTATGATTCCTACCATAGGAAGAAGACCAATCAGGCCCATTGTATTTATTATTGGACAAATTATCAGAGTTATTAAAATGAACATCATAGCCAATCTGGAGCTTAGCCTTTCATTCATGACCAGATAATTTCTTGCTGCAGCAATGAGCATTGTAAGTATGCCTGTCCAGGATAAAAAGAAAGCTGATGAAACTGCAAGTATGAGGGCTTCAATGACCTGATACCTATATGCTTCTCGCTTATCATTGACAATGCAGCTGAAGATAAGTGTAATGGAAGCAAAAAAAGAGATTATGTTTCCAATGAGGATGTTAGGGGGCAAACTTAAAATATCCATTTTTTAACCTGCAATTGTCTTTTAGCTATATTTTTTATTAAAAATTTCTTTTTTTATTAATAATTTCTTTTTTTATTAATAATTTCTTTTTTTATTAATCTAATTTCTTTTTTATATAATCTAATTTTTTTTATATTAATTTAATTTCTTATTTTACATTAATTAATTTTTTCACTAAGTTTATATATTTTTAAAAAGAGATTATGATTGATTATCATGACACTTGTTTTAATTGGACCTATCTGTGAAGACTTGATTATTATTGGGGATGATGAAAGTTCTAAAGTGGGAGGGGCAAGCTTTTTTCAAAGCTTTGTCTATGAAGAATTTTTCGATGATTATTTGGCTATTGTCAATGCATCAAATGCTGACTTGATAAATGAATTTCCAGACAATTCAAAAGTAAATCTCATTTTGAAGGAAGATACTCATAATTTCATTAATGAATATCCTGATAAGGATAATTTAGACATTAGGCATCAATCCACTAATTTTGCAGACATTCCTATACTTGCAGATGATTTAATAAATATTTTTGATGAAAATGAAATCAATGAAGATAATATTGATGCATTTGTATTGACACCACTTAACAGCAATGACTTTCCAATTGAAACTTTGAATTTTCTAAAATCATTTGATGTTCCAATCTATATTTCACTTCAAGGATTTTTAAGATTTAGGGGTGAAGATAATTCGATGGTATTAAAACTATCAAATGACCTAAATTATATTTTCGATATAAGTGATGCAATTTTCATGGATGAGCATGAATTTGACATCCTAAAAAGTGAAAAAATTGAAGGTTCAAATTTAATTATCACAAATGGCAGTAAAGGTTCAAGAATTATTGATGTTGAGGGTAGAAGTATTAAAATAAATGCAGTTAAATGTGATAATATTGTAGATGCTACTGGATGTGGTGATACTTATATGGCTGCATATATATCAGCATTGTTAAATAACAAAAGTTTAAAAGATTCTGGTGATTTCGCATCTTTGATTGCATGTGAGAAATTGGAAAATTTTGGACCTTATA
>JADLKP010000323.1 GCA_016838945.1 Methanobrevibacter sp. | reverse complement strand
TTGAAGATTAAATTATATTAATAATAACAAACAATATTATTATTAATTAAAAATAATTGTTAAAAAAAAATAAGGAGAGATAATATGAAATTCGAAGATCTTATTGCGAAATGTCCAAAATGCGGTTCTACAGATAAAACCGCTCATAGAAGATTCATTGATAATCATCACGCTCATGCTGAGTTAAAAGAATTTAAATGTGATAATTGCGGATATGTTTTTGAAACAGGTAATGATAAAGAAAAAACAGAAGAGGAATCATTCAAAAAAGACCTCATCACTGAATTGAATAAAAAATTATAACTCTTTCAAATCAATTATAATCCGCTAAATCAAATTTTACTTAATTTATTTTGAGGGATCAAATGACTTTTCATGTTATGATTATACCTACTTTAGGATGCCCATCCAATTGTGCATATTGTTGGGGTTCTGAAGAAAATGCAGAATTAATGGATATGGATGTAATCAATCAGATAGTTAAATGGCTAGCTGATTTTAGGGATGAATCTGTTCATTTCACTTTCCATGGAGGCGAACCTCTTCTTGCAGGTTATGACTTCTATGAAAAGGCACTTCCATTACTTAATGATGCAGATACTCATGAAACTGAAGGGTTTTCATTGCAAAGTAATCTATGGCTTTTGGATGAGGATATGGCTAAACTATTCTCAAAATACAATATAGCCATCAGTACAAGCATTGATGGTCCTAAGGAAATCAATGATTATCAAAGAGGAGAGGGATACTTTGATAAGACCATGAAAGCTGTGAAGTTAGCTACTGATAATGATATTCAGATTAATTTCGTATGTACATTTACTTCATACTCAAAAGACTTTTCAGATGAAATATATGATTTCTTTAAGGAAAATGGATTGAATCTAAAGATTCATGCAGCTTTACCTTCCTTACGTGGAGATAATGCAGATCCATGGGCACTTCCTCAAGATGAGCATGGTAAATTGTTGATTGATTGGTTGGATAAGTATCTATACGATTTGGATAAGTTTGTTATTATGGATTTGGATCATATTGCAAAAAGCAGTCTTAGACGTGTAGGTACCCTTTGTACATTTAATGATTGTATGGGAACCACTCTCGCTGTAGGTCATGATGGTTCCATTTATCCATGTTACCGTTTTGTAGGTATGGATGAATACATTATGGGAAATGTTTATGAAAATCCTTCAATGGAGGAGTTGGAGCAATCTCCGGCATGGGAAAAATTAATGGAATTCAAGAATTTTGTTGATGAGGACTGTGCTGACTGCAAATTCATCAAATTCTGTAGAGGTGGATGTCCTTATAATGGAATCGTAGCTACACAATCTCCAAGGGCAGTTGACCCTCAATGTGAAGCATATAAGATGATATTTGGTGAAGTATCAAGAAGAGCTAATGAAGACTTTAAGAAAAATGCATTAGCTGCATTCGGTGGAGCTCCAAGAGTCAGAAAAGAAGGTGAGCCATTCTCTATAATGGATTTAATGACTAAATTGTAATTTTTATATGATTTAGTTTTTTTATTTTTCTTTTTTTATTCAAATTTTTTTAAATTTTATTCATATTTTATTCATATTTTATTCATATTTTATTCATATTTATTTTTATTTTATTTTTATTTTATTCATATTTTTATTTATTTTTTATTTC
>JADLKP010000322.1 GCA_016838945.1 Methanobrevibacter sp. | reverse complement strand
ATTATATATTTAGCTTGGTATAGTTTGAATATTTAAAAACAAAACCATAATAATATTTAAATATAAAAAAAATAAATGAATATTTGTATGAAAAGGAAATATATTACTAAAACTGATTTATTAGTTGTGCTCCACTACTTAGGGTACATTATGCAAGGGTTAGGTGTGGTATTGATGACACCGGTTTTAGTTGCATTAATCTATGGGGAGTACATTAAAGTCAGCGCTTTTTTAATTCCTTGTTTTATTTCATTTGCTCTTGGAACCATATTCACTCAAAAATTGAATGATTATGATAATCTGAGACTAAAGCATGGAATGCTGATATCTTCCTTTGCTTGGCTATGGGCTTCAATGATTGGAGCTTCAATCATGGTCCTTTCATTAGGCATTCCTTTCATAGATGCAGTATTTGAAAACATGTCTGCATGGACAGGAAGCGGAATGACTTTTTTTATAAATGTTGAAATCTTACCTAAATCCATCCTATTTTTAAGAAGCTTGGAACAATGGATAGGTGGATTGGGAATTGTAATTATATTTATCGGAATTCTAATCAGATCAGGTACTGCAGCAGCAAGATTATACAAATCTGAAGCAAGAGAAGAAAAGATCAAGCCGAACATTGTAAATACATTAAGGAAATCTGTAGAAATCTATTTGATTTATACTGCAATAGGCGTATTGCTCTTTATCTTATTGGGACTTCCTATCTTTGATTCCGTAAACTTGACATTTACAAGCATCTCCACTGGAGGAATGTCCATCAAAAATGCCAATGTAGGATTTTATCAAAATGATTTGGTCTATATTGTCAGCATGCTTTTGATGATTATAGGCGCAACAAGTTTCACAATACATTATAGGCTTGTTAAAACAAAAGGAAAATCACTTATTAAGGACGTTCAATTCCAATTGATGATTATTTTAATTGTACTTGCAAGTGCTATAATTTTAGTTACAAACAAAACAGTACCTATAGAGGAACTCTTCACCATAGTATCTGCAATTACAACCACTGGAGCTAATGTAGTTCCTCCTACAGACCTTGCAACATGGAAAAGCTCTTCATTGATTATCATCATGATACTGATGCTGATTGGAGGTTCATCAGGATCTACTGTAGGTGGATTAAAGCTCATTAGGGTAACCACTGTCCTAAAGGGCATAAACTTAACCATCACTAACCTGGTTTCACCGGAAGGAAGAGTTGTGAATACAAGGATTGGCGGTAAGAAAATTAATCAAAGAGAGATAAAAGAGGCATCTTCATATATGTTCCTGTTTTTCATATTTTTAATCTTTGGATGGTTTGTTATGACATTATATGGGTATGACGCATTCACAGCCTTATTCGATGTAATATCCATACAAAGTAACAATGGATTAAGTACAGGAATAGTATTTGGAGGATTGCCAACACCTTTAAAGATAACATTGATTTTCCTCATGTGGATTGGCAGATTGGAAATCATACCTGTACTCGTATTATTTAGAACAATAGGCTCATTCCTTATTCCAAAAAGGTATGTTAAGAAAATGAAGCAAACTCCAGCAGAATAGAGCATAAAATATGGGAATTTAACTCATTGTTTTGATATTGGAATTTAACTCATTGTTTTGATATTGGAATTTAACTCATTGTTTTGATATTGGAATTTAACTCATTGTTTTGAT
>JADLKP010000043.1 GCA_016838945.1 Methanobrevibacter sp. | reverse complement strand
TTTAATCGGTTATAGTTTATTTATAATTATTATAATTTATTTATAATTATTATAATCTATTTATAATTCTTATAATTATATTTAATTAAGGATTGATTTAATGGATTTAAATTTTGACTTTACAGAAAAAAGAGTAATACTCACAGTATTCTTCTGTATGGCTTTCACCATTGCAAACTTGATTACCGTTAAGATTATTAATATTAACTTTTTAGGTATGGAAACTCCTGCTGGGGTTTTGATTTATCCTTTAGTATATATCTTGACCAATGTGATTGCTGATGTATATGGTGAAAGAACTGCACAAAGAACCCTTGTATTAGGCATTGCTGCTGATGTATTATTCGTATTTATGACTACTTTAATATTATTCTTGCCATCTCCAGATTTCTTCACTGGTGATGCAGCATTATCCTTTGTATTTACCCAAACCCCAAGAATTCTTGTAGCTTCATACATCAGTTACTTGATTGGTAACTTGGTAAATGCAAGATTAACTACAATTGTAAACGAAGGTAAAGCCTATGCATCCGGCATAAACTTATTGGTTCTTGCTTTCAGTGAATTTATTGATAACTTTGTATTCATTGGATTAGCATTTATCGGCGTTTACTCCGTTGTTGATATCTTAATAATGATCATCACTCACTGGATACTAAGCTTAATCTGGACTGCTATCGCTCAGCCATTCACTACAATGACTGTAAGATGGGCTGAAAAAGGCAAACCTGCAGAAGCTTAATTAGAGTAATGCATAATATGAATTAGTTATTGAAAACTCGAAAATTAAAATTTCCAAATCAAATGTGAAGATTCTTTTCACATTTTGATATTTCTTTTTTTTTAATCTGATATTTATTTTCTTAAATGTATTTTATTTCATTTTATTCCATTTATTTCATTTTATTCCATTTATTTCATTATTGGACTATTTTTTAAATGATTGCCATCTTTCCTGCATTTGTAAGGTAATATTTTTCATATTGTTTTGTTTGCCCAACTAATCCAGTTTCCATTAGGCTATTTATGTGTTTGTAGACCATGGCTCTTGAGATTCCCACGTTTTTTCCAATTAAAATTGCGGTTTGTTCGGACTCTTCAAGTGTTTTTAGAATTTTCATTTTTGTTTCTGAAAGGTTTATGCTTAGCTTAGGCATTTGTATGGCTTGGTCATAAAAGCAGTAATAAATATGGTTTGCTCCTTCCTTATTTGCAACAAAGTTTAATATGGATCCCACGAAGTTTCCATCAGTGGCTACGTAGATTTCATTTCCTTCTTTTGATTTTCTTATTATGTCAGTTAATTGTTTTGAAGCTTCAATTGCATTTGTAGTGCTGATTTTGATGTTTTCCTTGGTCATGTACTGATCAAGCAAACTGGTTTCATTATAGTTCATGTATACGGATATCAATTTGTCTATTCCATTTTTCAAAGCTATGTCCATAAGTTCCTTTCCCTTTAGGTTTGATATTAATATTTTCATGCAATTTACCTCATTTCTTTAAAATTTAAATTATTTTATGTTCAATATTTTTCTCGTTACTTTGTTATAATATCTATAAAAATTCTATTTTATTTATTATTTTGTTCAATTTTGGTTGGCACTTTCTTTTCCGACTGTTGCCTGTTGGAATAATTTTTTTGGATCCTTTTTCATTGAGAATATTTTCATTAATCTGTTAAACAAATACTTGTTATTTGATAAATTTTTTATATATTTTTTAATAATATTGCTATAATATTCATTTTGTTTAAATTTTTCAAAAATTATTCTTATCTTGGCCAACAAATATTTTATGGGATCTTCGAAAAATCAGGTTTTCCAAAATATCGTTTTATTAGAAAAAAATAAGTTTTTTTCTTAATAATTTGCCGTTATTTTTTATTATTATGGGTGGTTATTATTAAACTTTTTGTTTTTGTCAACCTTTAATATTTACTTGTCAATATATTATTTTTGCTAATATCTTTTATTTTAAAGCTTTATTTTAAGATATTTTGTATTCATATTCCTAATTTTCATCATTTACTTCTAATTTGTATACCTTTAACATTGAATTGTAAATAAAAATTTTTTAAAAATAGGTACCTTTATATTGAATATTATTCAATTTATTATTAGACATCAAATCGGAAAAGGTTTTCCACTATCATTCCATAAACTTTTTTGATAGAAATATCTTAAATGTTTAGGTTATGATAGTGAGATCTTATCTGACAATGTCCTAAGATATTATTTAAATTTTTTTTTAAATAATTGCTTTTCACTAAAATTGATTTAACTAATATTCCTTTATTGTTGTTTGGAAATAGCTATAGTTAAATGTCTTTTGTAGTTAAGTATAGTTAGTTGAAATATAGTTGAATTTTATATCGCTATTTTTAATCAATGATAACAATATTAGTTTAATTAATTTTTCAAATTTAAAAATATCTTAAATTCATTAATTTTTTATTTATTTAAACAAATGGAGATTAAATTATGTCCTATGTTGATGAAGTAATTGACTTAATTGTTAAAGAAAACCCTGATGAACCTGAGTTTCATCAAGCTGTAAAAGAAGTATTAGAATCTTTAAGAGTCGTAATTGAAGAAAACGAAGAACAATACAGAAAAGATGCACTTTTAGAAAGATTAGTAAACCCAGAAAGACAATTAAAATTCAGAGTCCCTTGGGTAGACGACAACGGTCAAGTTCAAGTAAACACCGGTTACAGAGTACAATTCAACAGTGCAATCGGACCTTACAAAGGAGGTCTTCGTTTCCATCCTTCCGTAAATGTAGGTATTATTAAATTCTTAGGATTCGAACAAATCTTCAAAAACTCCTTAACAGGCCTTCCAATTGGTGGAGGTAAAGGTGGATCCAACTTTGATCCTAAAGGAAAATCTGATAGGGAAGTCATGGCTTTCTGTCAAAGTTTCATGACCGAACTCTGCAAATACATTGGTGCTGACACTGATGTTCCTGCTGGAGATATCGGTGTAGGTGGTAGAGAAATCGGTTACTTGTTCGGTCAATACAAAAGAATCCAAGGTTTATACGAAGGGGTGCTCACTGGTAAAGGATTAACCTTTGGTGGATCTCTCGCAAGAACTGAAGCAACTGGATATGGTTTATTATACTTCACTAACGCAATGTTAAAAGCAAATGACATTGATATTGCAGGAAAGACCATTGCAGTATCTGGTGCAGGTAACGTAGCAATTTACGCAATTCAGAAAGCTCAACAATTAGGCGGCAATCCTGTAACCTGTTCTGATTCTACCGGTTGGATTTACGATCCAGAAGGAATCGATGTAGAATTATTAAAAGAAGTTAAAGAAGTAAGACGTGAAAGATTAACTGCATATGCTGAAGCAAGACCATCCGCTGAATACCACGAAGGCAAAGGTGTATGGACTGTAAAATGTGACATTGCTCTCCCATGTGCTACCCAAAACGAATTGCAATTAGAAGATGCTAAAGCTTTAGTTGCTAATGGTGTACTTGCAGTTGCTGAAGGTGCAAACATGCCTACCACTATTGAAGCTACCGAATACTTACAAGAAAATGGTGTTTTATTCGCACCAGGTAAAGCTTCCAATGCTGGTGGAGTAGCTACTTCCGCACTCGAAATGTCTCAAAACTCCCAAAGATTATCTTGGACCTTTGAAGAAGTTGATTCAAGACTCCAAACCATTATGGAAAACATCTTTGCTAATGTTGATGCAGCAGCTAAAGATTATGGTTACGAGAAAAACTATGTAGTTGGAGCTAACATTGCTGGATTCTTAAAAGTAGTTGACGCAATGAACGCTCAAGGAATCGTATAGATTTTCTATACTTCCTTATTTTTCTTTTTCTTTTTTTATATTTTTTATCTTTTTTTTTTAATTCAATTTTTGTTTTTTTTTCAAATTTTTATATTTTTTCAAATCTTATTTTTTGTCTGAAAATTCCTATTTTTTATTCTTCTCATATTCTGTTTTTTATCTTTTTGATTGGAAATATTTGTTTTTTTTGATTAATAAGTATTTTTTGTTTTTTTTATTCTAAATTAAGCACAATTATTCGTTTATACCATGTAAGTAAGTACTTGCATTCGATTATCTTTATATATGATTCAACACATAATATTGCTATCGAAATGCAAAATTATTTGGTTTCGGAAGGTCGAGATTTATGAAAACTGAAAATAATATTTATAAACCAATTTTTTTATTGGTGCTTGTTTTTTGTGTTGCATTAAGCATGCCTTTTGTATGTGCTGCAAGCGACATTAATAACGCATCAAGTGAATATGATAATGTTGTTGATTTTGAAGTGAACAACGTTGAAGTTAGCGATGTTCCTGTTGAAGCAAGTGATGTTGAATTAAACAATGATGATGAAGTCGAAGAGAAGAATGTTGGCAAGACTTCTAAAAATTCTTTAGCGAGTCAAGGGGATTTCGTTGCTCCTGGTACTTATGATGATTTTGTTAAGGACCTTGGAAATTTAACTCCGGGTTCTGTTGTCGAATTAACTAAAGACTATAACTTGGATTCCAATACTTACAGTTACATAACTTTAGACAAAGAGAACGTTACCATCAATGGTAATGGGCACTGGATTAACGGTTACAAAAAGGATTCAAGAATATTTAAGATCACTGCTGATGGTGTAAAAATCAACAATCTTGTTTTTACCAATCCTGCTTATGATTTGGATAACACTGAACTTGCTCTTCAGCTTCCTCTTCCAGGTAGTGTGAAAGTCAGTAACTATGGTTACAGTCCGATTATTGTAAACGGTAACTATGATGAAATTAATAGATGCAGATTCACTGCGACCAAGGCTGTAAATGGGGGTTCAATCTTCTGGACCGGTGATAATGGTAAAATAGACACTTGTCTTTTTACTAATATTGGAGCAAAATGTTTCGGTGGAGCTGTATATATGGAAGGTTTGAATAACACAATCGGCAACTGCCGTTTCGATAAGTGTTTATCCGGTTTGTCTCAAGATGCAATCTACTTGGAAAATGCGCAAAAGAATGTGGTTAAAAACTGCATGTTTGGTGGAAATTCAAAGATCTTTGATGGTAAAGGCTCTCTTTTGAATGTTAGTCTTTTTGCTGATTCCTACCCAGTAAAAGTTGCTGACAAGGAGATTGAATTAAATAGAATCTTATATATTGCTTTAAGCGAAGGAGGTAGTCATTACCTTGATAAGGACACCTGGTATTACTGTGATTACTTCAATGAATCACATGATGTGGTATTGAATGTCTTTAGAAACTTCACTGACAACGGAATATTGTTTGGAAAAGGATACCACTTCAAGAATGTATCCACAGTGTCCGATGTATTCACATTTACTAAAAACTTGAACTATCAATTAGATTACACTCTTGTCAAAAATGTTTATGTCAATGATAGCAATGGATACTCTGCTGCAATCAAGACAACTAGTGGTTGTTTCGATTCTGTTATGGGTTATATGAGTGGTGAAGCTAATTCAGGCGTTCCTGCTTTCATAAAAAGTAGGGTATTGAACATTGTTCTTGCAGATGCTATGGATATTGATTGTGGTGAAACCATTATGGCTTCCAATCTTGGTTTTAATGTTATCAATATTGATGGTCATGGATCACATATCAAGACCAGTTCCGATGATGATGATGAGAACAAATGGTTTGTTCTTACCAGTGATGTTTTATTCTCTGCTAATGACTTGACTGTTTCCGGGTTCAACACTGCTGTTGAAAACATGGCTGGTCAATGCATATTTGATAATGTCTCATTTAAGGATAACCGTATGGATTACACTTTTGACAGGGATTGGGGTGCTGGAATGCTCAACTTAGGTGTTGTAATGTGCTACAACTGTTCTTTTGAAAACAACTACGCTAAAAACGGTGGAGCTATATTCAACCAAGGACTATTGGTCTTGGAAAACTGTTCCTTTGTAAACAATGAGGCTTATGGTGAAGGTAATGATGTCTGTGTTGGAGACAATGGTAAGGTTGTCCTTGATGGTGTTGCTTTAAGTGGTAGTGCTGGTCCTGTTACCTTTGTTGAAAGTATGTCTACTTCCTCTACAGTTGTTACTGGTGCTTTGTGTATTGGTGTAAGTTTTGTTGCAGGTTTTGTTGCTGGTGTTTTAACTGCTAATCCTATTGTTGGTGCTGCTGTTGGTGCTGCTGTTGGTGTGGCTGTAGGTTCTGCAGGATCTGCTTATATTATTGCTAATCATTATGATGTTAATTTTGATAGACTTAAGACTGCTTTGATTGTAGTTGGAGGATCTGTTGTTGCTGGTGTTGCTGGTGGTGTTTTAGGAGGTTACATAACAATGGCTTCAGCTGGTGGTTCAGTGCCAGAAGCTGCTCCAGTGGCAGATGAGGTTTCAGAAGCAGGGTCTGTATCAGAGGCATCTTCAGTTGGAGAAGATTTATTACTAGATACATCTTTATATTAAACATGTTCTTTTAGATTGATGTTCTTCTCGACCTTAAATTTTTTGGATTGATGTTCTTCTCGACCTTGAATTTTAATCCGATAGAATAATTTTGCATAAAATCTTTAAATTGGATTTCAATCTTAAGGAACATGTTTAATTTATCTCTTATTTTTCTTTCATTTTTCTTTCATTTTTCTTTTTTTTAAAAATTTTTATATTTTATTAAATCCAATCTATAATTATGTTAGAACTTAATGAATTATTGGATATATTCAATGCTGGTGATGCATTGGTTATGGATGAAGAAGCTGCAGATGCATGCAATTATTACAGCATTGAAGCTCAAAAGATCACTTGTGAATTGAATTACAATTTTCATGATTTTGATGAAAGGAGAGAACTTTTCTCAAAATTGATTGGCAAAGAATTAGATGATGATTTCAGGGTCTTCACCCCATTTTTCACAGATTTTGGAAAGAACATTCATTTAGGCAAAAATGTCTTTATCAATGCAGGATGCAAATTCCAGGATCAGGGAGGAATCTATATTGGGGATGATGCATTGATTGGCCATAATGTTGTCATGGCTACCTTAAATCATGATGAGAATCCAAAAAATAGGGCTAATTTGATAGCTGCTCCTATAAAGATTGGAAATAAGGTTTGGATAGGTTCAAATGCAACAATTTTGCCTGGCGTTACAATAGGAGATGGAGCAATCATTGCAGCGGGAGCTGTAGTGACAAAGGATGTTGAGGAATGTTCCATTGTTGCAGGAATCCCGGCTAAGTTTATTAGAAAGGTTAAAACAGATGAATGATCTGTTTTTTATTTCTAAACTTTATTAAGTAGAATAATCTTTTTAATGATTTCCAATATAATAATATTATTTAGGAATAATATTATTTAGGGATATATTATTTAGGAATATATTATTTAGGAATAATTTTATTCACATTTTAATTAGGTGATTTTTTTGACAACTTTTGAATCAATAGAAGAAGCAAGAGAGTTTTTCAATGGAGATAAATTTGCAGCAAAATTAGGTATTCATTTGGATGAGCTTGGAGAGGATTATTGTATTTGCAGTGTAGAGATCAAGGATGATTTCAGAAATGGTTTTGGTGCTGTAATGGGTGGAGCAATATTCACTCTTGGTGATTTTGCTTTTGCAGTCATGTCCAATCAGCTGCACAAGCTGACAGTAGGTCTTCAGGTAAGCATAAACTATTTAAGTGGAGCAAAAGGAGAAAATCTTATAGCAAAGGCTACAGTCTGTAAAGATGGACGGACAACATCTGTAATAAATGTAGACATTACAGATGACACCGGTAGGGAAATTGCCCAATTTGTTGGAACCGGATACAAAATGTAAATTATTTTTATTGATTATTACATAATTAAATATAATAATTATTAGTTGTTTGGTGATCATATGGCAAAAGATAAAAGAAGCAGTTTAAATCCTTTTACAGGTAAAAGTCATTTTGATATTGTAAATGATGATAAGTTTTTGGAAGACTCATACAGGCAATATTATGCTATGGTCCAAAAGGCTCAAGTATTGGATAATGCTCCTGAAGGTCAATTGGTAAGAGCTGTAGCTGTCAGATTGATCAAGGCTGTAGAAGCTTACTTGACAAAAATCGGCAGGATGGACTATATTGAGGATTATTATGATTGGGATGTGCATTTAATTGCAGACAATACTGTAAACGCTTTTTGTATGCCTGGTGGAAAAATTATAATGTTTTCAGGAATCCTTTCAATTGCAAACACTGAAGAAAGGATAGCTTTTATCTTAGGACACGAAATGGCACATGCTCTACTTGACCATTCAAGAACTCGTGCAAGTGTTGAAAGTGCAAAGAACACTATTGCAACTGCAGGTTACTTTGGAAGCTTCATTTTGGATATCTTCGGTTTAGGTGCAGTTGGAGACATTACAAGAGCATCCATCAATGCTGCAAATATCGGTTCCGACTTCCTGTTCGTCAAGCCATTTGGAAGAGGCCATGAATTGGAAGCTGATAGATTAGGTATGCTGATCATTCATTGGGCTGGTTATGACATCAATGGAATTCCTGCATTTTGGGAAAGCATGAGCCAAAGGGGAGGCAATGAATTTGACTTCTTCTCAACTCACCCATCTGATGACAAGAGGATTGCAAATATGAGAGCATTGATAGATGAAATCAACAGTCAAAAGGATTTCACCAGCGGTCCTGTAATTGGTGATGCCAAACCAACCAAGGAATATGGTAAGAATCCAGAAGCGCCACAAGCTCCTGCATGTCCTAAATGCGGTGCTCAGATAGAAGCTGGAGATAAGTTCTGTACCAACTGCGGCACTCAAATAGGATAAACTTTTAATTTAGCTAAATTCTGTTTTATTTAACATTACTATTTTTTTCTTTTTTGATTAAGGAAAATCCTTAATCAAACAATTCTTTTATCAAATATCTGCTTTTTTCATTACAGTCCATATTCTGTATTTTATAGTAATTCAGGAATCCCTCTTGGATATCATATATGAAGAACATTTTTCCATTCAATATCCCTATATCCAATCCTTTGAAGAAAACATATTTCAAATAAAGTTCCACCAGTTCCTTTGCTTCGAATTCCCCTTCAAGATTTGCAAATATGTCAGATACGAACATGTCATGGGCTGTAAATGTATCAAAACGATAAAAGTTCTGACAGGCTCTTTCTGCATTATTCAAATTCACTTCCAATATCTTGAATAATTTTTCAAACAATCTGTCATTTATGTCTGAGAACTTATCCTTCAATTCACCATCAATTCCTTCCCATTCCAGAAAGCTGATTATTCCCTTCTTTTCAATTCTTTCCTTGTATTCCACTATCTCTTCATTGATGGTGTATATCCCATCTTTGACCATCTCGCAATTAACATCTATCCCATCAATTTCCCTTTTCTCCTCATATTTCTTGTTTCTGTAATTCAATTGCCTTGGACTTGCCTCCCTTGTTGATTTTCTGATTTTTATGGGAGGTATAGTCTTTTTAAAGAAATCAATCTTAAAGTTATATTCAGTGTAATAATCATATTCCCTTTCAAGATAGTCGCTGTATTTTTCCTTATTTTTCAAGCAGTTATTCAGCTTAATGATCTTTCCCACTATGATTCCAAATAGGATTCCTTCCTTGAACACTTCATCGTATGCCTCTTTTATCTTTTCCTGCAATTTGTCATGGTCATATTTAATCAGATCATTGGATTCAAGCAATATTTCAAGGTCTATATTTACATCAATGAGGTAATTGTGTATATCGTCGTCTACTCCAATATCCTTTAAAACAGGTTCTGTAAGTTCCAAATGCTTTTCGTAAAGTTCGTAAATTTCATTAACCAAATAGCTCATATCTTCACCACCTTTGTTTTTTGTTTTTTTTTAAACAGTGCCCTTATTGTGTTTTTTAAAGATGTAATCGCTGTGTTCCTTTTGGATATACATCATAATTTCCGTTTCGCTTAAATTCTTTAGCTTGTCATAGTTTATCTGGTCCTTTTGGATATCCTCAATTACTATTCCAAATCCTACCTTTATTCCTATTTCAGCACCGGTATCTATCATGAGCTCAAAATAGTCTTCAAGAATTTCCTTGACCTTGAATGTTCCTTCCTTCTCCTTAAAAAATCGAGATCTTATTTGTGGTTTTAAGATTTCAGAATTGATTCTAATCTTTTTCTGGAAATATTTCGTTTTTTTCCTATCAATTTCAAAAGCATCCAAAAACTCTTCATAGAGTATTTTTTTCAGTTCATTATGGTTCTTATCAATAATTTTAGATATGAAAAGAACTTCTTCAGTCTCCTTTTCAATATCGCTTAGTTCTGCATCCATTGTCACAAGAACCCTTTTCATCCCATCTTCACAATATTCATTCAAAATGGATTTTGATTCGTCGAACTTTGGAAAAAACTCGTTATAATCTTCCAAATTTATTTCAGATATTTCACTTTTGCTTAAGGGCAACTCCATGACTTTCTTTATCATATGTGCCTTTCCAAATCCTAATCCGAATAGTATTCCTTCCTTGACGATTTTTTCATAGAAATCATCTATGAGTTCAAAGGAGTCTATTTCTTCATTTAATAGATTGGTGCTCTTTAAGATAATTATTAGATCATGGTTCGCATTTGGTCTTGAGAGAAACTCCCCTTCAATTCCAAAATGTTTCCCTATCATTAAGAAATTCTCTTTTTGTTGCTTTTCGTATTCATCAAAGATTTCATCAATCATAGATTTCACCTTAATTTTGCTTAATTTTCTTTATTTTTTTATTTATCCTTATTATATAAATTATTATCGGTTATAAAAAGTTTTTAGAATATTATAACAAAATTAAAGCAATTTTACAACTTTATTTTAATATTGATGTTATCTTGTAATTTTATAATAAAAATGAAAACTTTAACATTCTTTTTTGAGTGGTCATTTTTTAAAAATTTTTATAAAATTAGAAATATATGTGGTGCGATGTATGAGCTATGTTGATTTGTTTTCAAAAAAATTTCATAATATAAAATAATTGGATGTATGATTGATTAAATTAATGTTTTTCTTAATAAGTATTAAAAATATTTGGTGTATTTTTAATTAAATTGGTGGAATTTATTTTGTGATTTTTCACTTTTGTGATATCATGTTTTTACTCTCGATTTCAATCAACTTCCACTTGAAGTTGGTCTGGTTTCGGATCCTTTTCCTGAACTGTGATTGAGAATGATGAATAGCTTTGCTTATCTATAACTGGAGAAATTCCTCTGAAAATGCATTCGAAGTCTCCGGTATCTGCAATATTGAATTGGATGTCTTCGCCTAAATTGAACTCTTCAAAGTATTGGACTGTCTTAGTAGACTCTTCAATAGGTACAATGATATTGATTATCATGGATTGGTCCTTTTCGTATATTTTCACTCCATTCTGATTGATGTGCAGTTCTTTCACCCTTGGTCTTTTGATGTTTCCATACTGTTTTTTGAAGATTACATAATTGTTTTCAGCCATAATATCACATCTTAATAGTTATTTATATAAATTTTGTTTAATATATAGTTATAAGGAACTTAATTTTTAATAATAAAATGCAATTTAATCAATCTAATCAATTTAATCAAGTTAATCAAGTTTATCCAGTTTATCAAGTTTATCAGTTTAAAGCATTGTGATAAAATGAATGAAAATATGAAAAATCATCAAGGAGTGGACTCCATATTGGGAGATCCTAAGAAGGCTTTGTGGAAAATGTCCATTCCCCTTATCATTTCATTGCTTATCACAAGTCTTTACAGTGTAATCGATGCCATTTGGGTGTCTGGCTTAGGTGCTGATGCTCTAGCAGGTGTTGGTTTTGTAAGCCCTATATTCATTGCACTTATGGGAATTGGAAATGGTTTGGGAGCAGGTTCTGCCTCCGCATTATCCAAATATATTGGTGAAGACAATAAGGAAAAGGCGGATAATGGTGCCATTCACACCATTTTTATCACAGTAATCATTTCTGCAGTTACAACAATTCTCTTATTGATATTCCTAAAGGACATTCTACTTACAATGGGTGCAGGAAGTACAATCAATTATGCTATGGATTATGGTCTGATCCTTTCCATCGGTTCCATTCTTGTTATTCTATCAAACTCAATGTATGGTGTTTTAAGAGGTGAAGGTGATGCAAACAGGACAATGTATGCAATGCTATTTTCATCAATCTTAAACATCATCCTTGATCCTATCTTTATTTATGGTCTTGATTTAGGGGTTAAGGGAGCAGCAATTGCAACATTGGTTTCATTATTGTTTGTTAATCTAATGCTCTTCTATTGGTTCTACATTAAGAAGGACACTTACTTGAAACCATTCTTATCCAATTATAAATTTGATAAGGAAATTACAATGGATATTCTAAAAGTAGGTTTGCCTGCAAGTTTGGAATTGATTAACAACGCTTTGTTTGCTGCAATATTTTCACTTCTTCTTGTTACTGTAGCAAATACAGATGCCGTTGCAGTATATTCAACTGGCTGGAGAGTCGTTACAATTGCAACAACTCCAATAATTGCAATAGCTACAGCCTTAATATCTGTTGTAGGTGCAAATTATGGTGCCAAAAAGTATGATGAGATTTTGGTGGCTCACAGATATTCCATGAAGATAGCTATTCTATTCGGATTCATAGCTGCAATAGTTGTTTACCTATTTGCTCCACAGATTGTTTCAGTATTTGCATATACAGGTACAAGTACAAGATTGGCTCCGCAGCTTATTGCATTCCTGTCTGTAATAGTCATTTATTTCCCGACTATGGGTTATGGATGCACATCTACCTTTGTTTTTCAAGGAACAGGAAACGGCATAACTGCAATGTTTCAGACAATCTTAAGAGAAACTGTATTCACTCTTGCCTTTGCAATACTTTTAGCTATTGTGTTAGGTTATGGAGAGTATGGAGCATGGTGGGGAATCATTCTTGGTGAATTGCTTGTAAATACAATAACTATGATTTGGGCTGATTTGCATATAAAAAAATTAATAAAAAGAAATAATGGTTCAAGTTCAAAATAAAAAAAGAGATAAATTCCAATAAGGAATTTATTTTAATAATTATTTTCTAGATTTATTTTAATAATTATTTTTTAGATTTATTTTAATAATTATTTTTTAGATTTATTTTAA
>JADLKP010000321.1 GCA_016838945.1 Methanobrevibacter sp. | reverse complement strand
AAATATTAAATAATCATATATTGGAAGATTAATTTCATTTTTTATTTTATAATCTCAGATTTAGCAAATCTATACCAAGTTATATTAATATGCATAATCTAATACTATTTAATGGAAACTAAAAATATATTGGATTGCAAAAGCCCAAATGAATTTAGGGATTGGCTGGAGAGGAATCATGCAAGTGAGGAGGAGTGCTGGATAGTTTGTAAAAGAGGAAAGCCAGTGGAAGACACTTTCTCATATAGGGATGCAGTTTATGTTGCATTGTCATTTGGATGGATTGATTCAGTTTATGGCCTAATTGATGGAGTAAGGATGCAAAGATTCTCTCCAAGGAGAAAAAAGAGCAATTGGTCTCAGTTAAATCGGGAACGTGCAAGATGGTTAATTGAACATGAACTTATGACCGAAGCAGGATTAGATGCTCTGCCCGATGATTTTGATAAGGAGTTTAAAATAAGCCGAGCTATTTTAAACAGGTTGAAAAAGGATCCTGAAGCTTGGGAAAACTTTAACAATTTTCCTCCAATTTACCAAAGAGTAAAGATTGCAAGCATTCAAAAGGATAAAAAAGATAAAAAGCTTTATAAAAAGAAGTTGGACACTTTTTTAAAAAACACTAAAGAAGGAAAGATGTATGGCAGTTGGGATGATTACGGTAGATTAGCTTAGCTATTATTTTAACTATTTTTTATAATTATTTAGAAACTTTTATAAACTACAATGATTATACAATAATTAATCAATATGAGGAGGGGGAGTATATGGTAAGATGTCCAAGATGTGGTTCTGAAGCTATTGAGGAAATCAATTATAACACATACAAATGTCATGAATGTGGATATATGATTAGAAATCCGGATGATTTGGATTTAGCCGATGAAGAGTACGGCTATTAATTTTAATTTTTTTAAATTTACATTTTTAATAAAATTAAATTTACATTTTTATTTATTTTTATTAATTTTCATTAATTTTCATTAATTTTTATTTATTTTTATCTATTTTTCTACTTTCTATCTCATCTTATTTTTTCTATTTTTTTAATGTTTTGTTAAAATTTTCAAAAAAAGTTTTTATTTAACAATGTATTGAGAAAAATTTAAAAAAAGAATAAGTAGCAGTTAAAAACTGCTTTAATTTTTAATCTAACCTTGAACGGTTACTTTTAACATTTTATCTCCAGCACGGATAGAGTTTACAACATCCATACCTTCAATAACTTGTCCGAATACGGTGTGAACACCATCTAAGTGAGGTTGTGGGCTGTGAGTAATAAAGAATTGGCTTCCACCAGTGTCTTTACCTGCATGAGCCATAGATAATGCTCCAGTTCCATGTTTGTGTGGGTTTCCTTCAGTTTCACATTTAATGGTCCAACCAGGGCCACCAGTACCGTTACCGATAGGACAACCACCTTGAATTACAAAGTTAGGGATTACTCTGTGGAAGGTTAAACCATCATAGAATCCGCTGTTTGCTAATTTTTCAAAGTTTGCTACAGTTCCAGGAGCTTCATTTGGGAATAATTCCAATACGATGTCTCCTTTTTCAGTTTCGATAATTGCTTTTTTCATTATAATCACTTTTTTTAGTAAATTTAGATATTTAATAATTTTTAAAATAATTATTTAAACTTTTTTTTAAATCTTTATTTAAACTCTTTATTTAAATAATTCTTT
>JADLKP010000320.1 GCA_016838945.1 Methanobrevibacter sp. | reverse complement strand
GTATAGTTTTTATATCTTAAAATAAATATTATAATTATTAAATTAATTCTTAATTATTTATGAATGAATCTAATTTGATTTATAAATTCAATTAAAATAATTATTTATTTTATTTTAAAAAAATTTACTTTGATTGAAATATTTTTTGTGATTTTTTATGAGTGATAAAAACGAATGGGGCAGTAACCTATCATTTGTTTTGGCAATGGTAGGTTCTGCAGTAGGACTTGGAAACATATGGAGATACCCATATGTTCTTTACAGCAACGGTGGTGGAGCATTCTATATCCCTTATATCGTTGCAATATTATTGATGGGAGTTCCATTTTTAATCCTGGAATATGGTGTTGGATACAACTTCAAATCATCTTTCCCAAAAGTTATTCGTAAAATACACCCCAATTACGAATTTTTAGGATGGTTACTACCTATTTCAGTATTCATTATAATGATTTATTATTCCTGTATTCTTGGATGGGATGGAATCTACGTAATTTTAAGTTTCTTTAAAGGATGGGGAGCAGATCCGAATACTTTCTTTACAGCAACATTATTGCAATCTCAAGAGTCAGTTAGTGGATTAACCACTTTTATTCCAGTTATTGCCATTACAATGCTTGTCAGCTGGGTAATCATATGGTTCATTTCCCATAAGGACTTGGAGGAAGGGCTTGGAAAGGTAAGTAAGATTCTTGTACCTCTTCTCTTCATCATCATGATTGTGATTGTAGCATTCTCCTTGACATTGCCTGGTGCAATGATTGGATTGAATGAGCTTTTCGCACCGGATTGGAGTTTGCTTCTTAATTTTGACATATGGATGGCTGCATTTGGTCAGATTATCTTCTCATTGAGCTTGGGAATGAGTATTGCATTCACTTATGCAAGTTATACCGGAGAGGAAAGCGATTTGATTACCAATACATTATCCATTGCATTTGCAAACTGTGCATTTGAAAACTTCTGTGCATTAGGAGTATTCTCAATTCTTGGATACATGTCTCTTCAAAGCGGTACAGCTGTAGCAAACCTTGTAACTCAAGGTACAGGATTGGTATTTATTGCTTATCCTACAGTATTGAATGTTTTAGGGCAATATGCTATTGTGATTGGTCCTTTGTTCTTCTTGACAATTTATCTTGCAGGACTTACAAGTATCCTCTCTACAATCGAGCCTTTGGCATTCAGTATTCAAAACAAGTTCACATGGTCACGTAAGAAGACAATGACTGTCCTTTGTATAATCGGTGCAGCAATTTCCATGATTTATGCAACAGCTTACGGTGGAACACTTCTTGGATATGTTGATACCTATATCAATCAGATAGCCATACTTTTCGGTGTGATAGTTGAATGTAACCTATTTGCATGGACATTTAATTGTGAAACTCTCATTCCTGCTTTAAATGAACGTAGCAGAAGCCTTAAATTAGGTAAATGGTGGCTATATATTGTAAAATACATATTGCCTTTATTCATTTCAATCGTATGGATTGGTGGAGTATACGACATTATTATGACTGGCTCAATGGCTGAATTGTATGCATTTGTAATTCTTACTGCAATTTTAGCTATTTTAACTGCAGTATTTACAAAAATACCAGCTACAAATCCAGAGTGGGACGATACTGAATCTAGATTATAATTATTTAATTATAATCTATCCATTTCTTTTTTTGTTAAAAATTAAA
>JADLKP010000042.1 GCA_016838945.1 Methanobrevibacter sp. | reverse complement strand
AACAAATTATAATCAAAAATAACCACATATTATTTATTATATAAAAAATAAAGAATAATTTACCAATAAATTTTTGAAAAAATAAATAATATGGAGTTAAAAAAATGATAAGCGTATCTACAATCAAAACTTATATGTTCTGTCCTTTGAAATTGTATTTCCAAAGCAATATAGATGAAGAAACTGAAGAGGATTATTTCACCTCAAAAACATTAAAGGATCTTCGAATGGACATACAAGACATTCTTTCAAAAAACCTAAGACATGTCAAAAAGGATATGGAAGAAAAAGAAATAGAAAAAAGACTTGCAATAGGAATAAGCAATCAAGTAAAGACAACCTTTGACATTATCGAAGAGATAAATGAAAAGAACAGAAATAAGGAAAATGAAGATGAAAGCAACCTGAAAAAGGATGATGAGATAGAATTCATAGATAAGAAAAATAGTGAAATAAAAACAGACGACAAGCTAAATGAATTGAAAAAAGAATTGATAGATGAAATAAACCTGAACCTCAAGATACTTTCCCTAAAGGTTGAACGTTCCATGAAAGTGCTGGATAAGGATGGAAGTGAAATTAAAAACCTATTTTTCCCAACTTGCATGTATAACTATCTAATAAGAGATATCGGTCTGGATTTAATTGGAGTTATAGATAAAATCGAAGTTGAAAAAGGAAACTACTTCCCAATATCCCTGAAATCATCAAATCCACCAATAAATGGAGTTTGGGATGGTGACTTCATGGAGGCAATAGCTAATGCCCTCCTAATAGAACAGGAATTCAACACCTATGTCACTGTGGCATATGTGGATTATTTAAAAATAGATGAACGAAGATCAGTAATAATAGATACAGATGCAAGAAAAAGCTTTTTTAAGGTCTTGACCAGTGTGAACAAGATAGTTGAAAATGGTGAAATTCCTACCGTCAAGACAAACTTAAAAAAATGTGAAAACTGTGAATACAAGGAGCTATGTGACAATAGCTGAAAATAAGGGAAAATGGATTAAAAAAAATAAAAATTAAATCAAAACTGGCAAGAACGGCACCATTAAGTAAACTGCAATCAAAACAATCACAGTAATAATGACAATAGCTCCAAGAGGTACCTTTTTCCATGCAAGTCCACCTGCAATGACCGCTCCAATTAGACCAATATACCATAAGTCAGGGTCTACAGTCAATACTCCCGGACAAATCAGTGCAGCAAGTGCAGTGTATGGAATCAGATTCAAGAATTTCTCGAATTTTGGAGAGAAATTCAATCTTTCCATAAAGATTGCTGGAATTACCCTTGGAATGAAGGTAACAAGTGCACAAAGAATAATGAGTAAGGTAATATCCATTATTGCACCTCCTCATTACTGCAATTATCATCACCTGTCTTATAGGCATCCCCTAAAACGGTATCATCATCAACCGTATACATTCCAATGAGAGCACCTAAAAGAATAGCTATGATCAATGACCAATTTCCAATGAAAAACTGCAATACAACATTTAAGATAGCTGTTATTACAACTAAAATAGCCAATTCCTTGCTTTCCTTAACTGCGGGAACCAATAGTGCTACAAATAGAGCATATAATGAAATATTGAAACTGTTTGCAACAATTATAGGAAGCACATTCAAGACTATAACGCCAATGATTGCTCCAAAAATCCAAGAGAGCCATGCAATTCCTGCAAGACCTATATAAGTCCATATTGAAGACTCTTCCATTAGCATGAACATTGCAAAAGCCTCATCAACAGCAAGATGTGATGAGGGTATTCTTACAGAAAGGGAAGCGTCATCAACCTTGTTGTAAATGCAAGTGTTCATTACAAAATATCGGAAATTAAGCACAAAGGATGTCAAGACAATATTGAAAAGAGTAGCCCCCTGAGCCAACATGGTAGCTATCATGATTTGACCGGCACCTGCATAAATAAGCACGGACATTGAAACTGTCTCAAATGGAGTCAGACCTGCCTTAATAGCTAAGGCAGCATAGCCAATACCCATTGGAATGTAACCAAAGGTAATGGGAATGCCTAACTTCAAACCATTTACAAACTTTTCCTTTCTAGTAATTCAAAACACACCCATAAAAACAATCAAGCAATTAGAAATATTAATTCAATTAATATTTAAAACAAGACTCTTTTGATAAAAATATCAAAAAATAGAAACATAGAATAATATTAGTCAAATAGACTAATAAATTTTATGTAAAAGTTAAGAAAGATCAAGAAAGATTAGAAATTAGAATTTAATATTATCCCCTAATCTTTTTATATCAAACACGGCAGTGTTTGCAACTGCCATAACCGCCATTACACCAGCTTGAACAGGATCGGTTACAATCAAATCTGCCTCATCTGTTACGCTTCCAGGCATATTCAAGGCAATCACAATCAAGTCTTCATGATTTTCCTTAAGTTTCCTTACAGTTTCAGTTATCTTTCCACCCATCAGGGATCCTGCAAGGACAAGCACTCCAACACGAGGCAATCTGTTTACCGCTTCAACTGCTTCTGCAATATTCTCTTCGCCAACTAAAGGAATAGTATCCACACTTATACGCTCCCCACGTATATTGTGCCTATCTGCTTCTGTAATGGCACCAACTGCAACTTGAGATACCTGAGCTCCTCCACCGAAAATAAGAACCCTTTTACCGAAAATGTCATTTAAGGAACCATGAATTTCAATGTCTAAAATAAAGTCTTTAGACTCTAAGTCATCAATTAATTCATCGAGTTTCTCAACATTATCAAGTTCTAAATTCAATGTCCCAACATCATTCTTAACATATAGATGAACATATGAAATATTGATTCCATGACTTGAAAGAATATCAGTTATTTCATCCAGAACTCCCTTCTCTTCTTTAGTTGTAATTGTTAAAGAAATACTATTCATAATATTACCCAATAATAATTAAAATATCCAATTATTTAAAGATTACCTAAAAATCAAAAAATTAAAAATCTGATTTCAATTCAAAAATGCTAAAAATTAAATAACCTATTTCAATTCAAAAATACCAAAAATTAAAAATCTGATTTCAATTCAAAAATGCCAATAATTACATTTGAAAATAAAAAAGATTAATTGGAGAATGGTTAAAAAATCTTTTATGAGGAAAACAAATACGAAACTTCTCCAATTAATCTAATTTTGCCTTTAGCACATCTAACTCCGCATGCGCTTTCTTATATAAATTTAAATAGCTGTCATGTTCGCTGACAGGAATGACCTTAAGGCCTAACTTTTCATACTCGTCAATGTAAGACCCGTCAAATACAGGAATCTCAAACTTGATATCCTCTGGAGTCTCATTGACAATGATCAAATCCCTGTAAGGGAAATCATATTCTACAATATAACCTCCAAGACTCATTATATGATAAGGCCTAATTACAAATTTCATTAAATCACCACAATTAAATTTAAAAAATTCAATCAGCACAATTTCTATAATCAATATCCAAATCAATTCCAAATCCAATCCAATACAAATCCAATACAAATCCAATACAAATCCAATCTAGAACAAAGCAATAACCATAGCCAAAGCCCCAAAAGCTGAAGTGACCAATATAGTAGGGTATAACTGCCTGTTGGTAAATATTGGAGAGAATGCACTGACAATTGCCATAATAACAGGAAGTATCAATGATACGATGATACATACAATAAATTTAAGTGAGAAGAGTTCTGGTGCAACACCTAAGAACAATACACAGTACATCAAACCTAAAGTAAATATCAAGAATCCTCTGGTTAGATAAACAAATGTTCTGTATTTTGAAGCAAGTTCCATATATGGCCCTTCAATTACATCTGATTTAGCCTTGATATAGGAAAACGGATATTCATTCAATAGGATCATGTATCCTATAAAGAATACAACAGTTCCGATAATGCCTGCCAAAGTGAATAGGAACGGTCCGTTAGCTTGCTGATAAGCTACAATATCTCCTAAATAAATGCTTTTTGATAAGGCTGCAGGTATGAATAAAGCCAAATACAAAGGGAATGAACCGAAGATGATCATCCTAAGTGACCTGTTTGAACTGATGTCTTCAATGGATGATACAAGCAATCCTGGTCTTTCAGCACCTTTCGCATGGTCTGGGAACCTTAGATTAATGCTCATTACAGATTTGGATAAGGAACCCATTAAAACATAAGCAATTTCTTCAACTTTTAGGAATCCAACAATAGCTATTAGGCTGGCAAAGGCCATAAACTGATAATTCTCAGGCATCAATGCCAAGAATACTGCGAGTACTGCAATGAAACAAAGGATAGGCATTGCCTTATATAATCCAGGTGCTGGAGAATTAGGTCTTATGTTCTCCTTAAACAGGAATTTGACTGATGCCCATAGCCCCGGACTTGTAACAGGTGGCCCGATTCTTTGCTGAATCCTTGCTTGAACATATTTCCTTTCAATTCCAGGAATCAAAACACCTATGAACAAAGCTATGATAAGTGTTAAGATAACCTCTAAAATTGAAATAAGTGATATCTCATAAGCCATTTTCTTTCCTCATAATATTTTAATTAAACGTTAAACATGAAATTGATAAACTAAACTATAAATTTTAATGAATGTTGGATTGCAAAATTGATTTATCCAACTTGTTGTTTTTTGTATCATAAACTTCTATTGCCCTATCGGAACAGGTAAAGCATGGATCGCACTGTACAATGCATAATTGACCGTCTGTGATGTGATTGTCAATACATGCATACTGCATAGCTCCAATATTGGTCATTGAAGGTGTCCTAACAATAGAGTGGCGCACTCTTCCATCCTCAATGGCATAGGAGTGATACAATGTTCCCCTTGGAACTTCAATATAACTTTCAATCAAGCCAGTGTCAACCATTTCCCAAGACCTGTCAGTTATCTTTCCTTCAGGCAAGTCTCTGATGGCTTGGCGAATAATCTTGATTGATTCAAATATTTCAAACACCCTCATGAGAAGCTGTGCCTTTACATCAGCAGTATCTTGAGTGATGATGTCATAATCGAAGTTATCATACTCATACATGTCTGTTCTCAAATCTCTCTTTACACCAGTAGCACGTAATGTAGGTCCAGTTACAGCTAATTTAAGAGCCTGTTCTTGTGGAATGTATCCTGTACCGGTAATCCTTGACAACACTATTGAATCATGAACGAATCTGTCTGCAAATTCTGCAACATTCTTTTCTACAAGGTCCATGCCATCCAATATTCTGCGGATTCTATTATCATCCAATTCACATCTTGGCCTTACACCACCAATGATGGAGCATCCATATTGAACACGGTTTCCTCCAATCATTCCTAAAAGCTCCATAATGGTTTCCCTAATGTAGAATACTCTCATGGAGAATGTTTCATGAGCCAATGTTTCGCAACCGTGACCTAAGTACAATAAGTGACTATGCAATCTTTCAAGCTCTCCAACGATTACACGAATATAAACAGCTCGCTCAGGCAATTCAACTCCAAGACCAATCTCCGCAGTTCTTACAGAGTTCCATGTATGTGAGTTTGAACAGATACCGCAAATCTTTTCTGTAAGCATATTGGCTTTTTCCACTGGAAGACCTTCCATAATACGCTCAATACCTCTGTGGTTAACACCAATTGTGATTTCCGCATCCTTAATTATCTCATCTTCTACGAAAAATCTAACCCTATAAGGTTCTAAAGCAGCAGGGTGAACTGTACCCATTTGAATCTCAGTTTCTATGATTTCCTGCTTTTTCGCTTTCTTTTCTTCCATCTTATCCCTCTTCAATATATTAATGATTAATCAGCATTTAACAAATGTGGCAAAGCTGCAACAACTCCTGCCAAAACATCTTGAGGCCTTACAGCACAACCTGGAACCTTTGCATCAACTGGAATGACATTTTCAACAGGTCCTTCAATCTCTTCTGAAGGAATATCCCCATAACAGTTCTTATAGACACCACCCATAACTGCACAAGCGCCTGCTGCAACAACAAGCTTTGGATTTGGAATGGCATTATAGATATCTATAAGAGGTTCCTTATTGTCATGAGTGACTGGTCCTGTAACAACGAGAATGTCCGCTTCACGAGGATTCCATGTTAAGAATACACCATATTGTTCCATGTCAAATTTAGGAGATAAAACTGCATTTACAATCTCAATATCACAACCATTGCATCCACCGGTATAAACTAACATGATGTGGATAGCTTTTGACCTTGCATGTGTTTTAAGACCCATTTATTCACCTCCCTCATTTTCAGAACTTTCCTTTGGAATTTGAGAACCCCTTTGAGCATCCTTTTCATATTTCTCATTGATGTTATCTTGTATATCCTTGATTTTAGAGACCCTTTCAAGACCTGCTCCCACTTCACCTATCTCACCACTATCAGAGACTATGTTTTCAGACAATAATGATTTGTCTGATAGGTATTGGGAAATGAATGATATCTTTTCTTGAGATATCTTGATAGGTTCCTCCAACAATTCCTTAGTGTCAATATGAATTTCACCAACATTTCCAGGGTGAATGGTTCCTGCCTCTTCAAAGAATGAATATATAGGGCAGAAGTCATGACACCAGTAGCAAACTACACATTTTAAAGGATCAAGTTCTGGAACCTCGGTTTTGACCCATCCTTCCTTAAGTTTTACAGGGTTCTGCAATGGCTTCATAGTAACTGCACCTGTTGGACAGACATTTGCACAACCTCCACAGCCAATGCAAGCCTCTTCATCAACTTTCTTGTCTGGCTCAACAGTGCCAGTAAGAATGGCATTACGGAGTTCCATATCAGTTACTCTATCTGCAGCAAAGAGAATCCTTTTGAAATTAGTATAAGCTCCATTAAGCATTATTTTCAATACATCTTTCATTTCTATCAAACTCCTAATTCACCCTATCAAACTCTCTTTCGAAAATAAATGATTTAGATGGGCAGATATTCATGCAAGCTCCACAATAAATACACTTATCGTCATCGACAACAAATCTCAGGTTCTTATTCTTTGTTCCAAGATTTGCTTCATCATTTGAAATCTCAACTGTATAAATTGCTTCTTCCGGACATATGTCCTTACATAATCCGCATTTCACACAGAGGTTTTCGTCAATGTAATTGAATCCACCAGAGATTTCATACTTGACGCCTGTTGTTTTAGGAATAGCATCAGTTGGACAGTGAATTCCACAGGTTTCACACATTATACATTTGTCCAAGTCAACATTGATTGTCCCTCTTGTTAATGTGATAGCATCTTGAGGACAAAGTTCAGCACAGATTCCACAGGAAATGCAATCATTGCTGACCTCCCCATCCCAAGAGATTATTTGGAAGTTTCTCGCATCTTCATTACACTCATTTACACATTTTCCACAGGATACACAGTATCCGAAGAGTTTATTGTCTTCACTTTCAGTCAAGGATGAAACTGGGCAAGCATAAATCGCTTCAAGACGTTTTGCCTTATTCTCTTCTGTATCCTCATCAAGTGAAGGGTCATATCTTAAGGCATTCTCATTCTTGATCAAAGCCGGACTGTCAAATGTTTCCTTACATAACCCACAGTTCAGACAGCTTACAATGCTTCCTTCTACGTTGGAATATAATGTGTCATCCTTAATGTTTCTAATAATCTTAAAGTCATTGACGCTCAATGCATCATTTACACAGTTTTCAACACAAGCTAAACATAAAGTACAAAGGCTTTTGTCGTATTCTCCATCTTTTAGGGCGCCGGTAGGGCATAAATCTTCACATACATTACATCCTACACAATATCCTTCATCCTGAATTATGACTTCAATGGATCTTGTAGGACAGTAATATGCACATCTTCCGCATTTTACACATTTCTCAAGGTCTGTAGCAATGCAAACCCTATCTGCAGTCTTGTCAGATTTTACAGGAAGTTGCATATTTTCAATCTTTTTGACTCCTGCACCGAAACCTACTGTATTTGCAACCATCTTCAAGGAATTGAGCAAGACCTTCTGCTTGTCTAAAACGAGGTTGTCAGTATCGACTCTTGCATTTCTGGTACAGACCTCTTCACAGACTCCACAACGTGAACAGATACCCTTGACAATCCCATTATCAAGATGAATGCTTTCTATAGGGCAAGTGAATTCACAAACACCACATCCATTACATTTTGCCCTATCTACAACATACCCTCCGTATTTATTCTCAAATATTGCATGATTTGGACAAGCTTCGAAGCAAGCACCACAACACATACAGCTAAAAGATGTATTATCTATAAAGCGTATTGCTTCACTAGGACAATTCCTTATACAATCTCCTTGTCCATCACACTTATTAGTTGTTAAATACATGATTCTTCTCCTTAAAATAGGTAGACCATTAATCAATATTTCAAGATAATCCCTTAAGATTAATTGAAATAAATCCCATTTCTAATGATCCCCTTTCGCTCGTCCTCCTAACAATGCACTGCCAATCAAAACACCAATTATAGCAGCGAAAAATACTGTAGCTATTGGGAAATCCTGATAAATGGCAAATTGACCTATATCAAAAGCCATTATGAATCCCCCTACAATAAGGGCGACAATTGCACCGGCAGTGAACTTAAAGCTTTTTTCCTCTTTCAAATGGAGCCTTGTTCCTATAATGAATCCAAAAATCAAAGCAATGATAATCGGTCCAATAACAATATTAGCGAAACCCATCATTCTTCCTCCGCTAATTTTTTAAATTGTGAAAACGCAATGACAACTGCACTTAAACCAACAAATACCTTTAATCCTACTGCTATGTTTAAATAAGGAACAATTCCTGCATGAGTTACATCAGGATATGAGAATATTGCGGCCATAGCTGGAGGAACAAGTCCATAAAGGTTTCCACCTACATTATATAGGAATGAACCGGTTAAGGCAAGACCAGCTAACCCAAGCAATACATAAGCTAAAGCTCCAACAGATTCCAATGTGGAAATGAACCTATGGGACAACTTCAATGGACTGCCATCTACTCCATAAATTATAACACAGAATATGATTGCTCCTGCAATCATTGCTCCACCTTGGAAACCTCCACCAGGAGTTATATGACCTCCTAAAATAGTCATGATTCCTAAGGCAATCATAATGATTGCTATCGGGAGAGTCATTATTTTCAATATTGGACTTGAGTCATTCTTATTCCAGTTTGGAGATTTTTTTCCTTCCGCCATTATTCATCATCTCCTTCATCTACAACTGAACTGTCAGAATTTATATTCTTATCCAATATCTTTCCTTTACCGAATACAAGCAATACGACAAGTACTGCAGTTACCAATATCAAAGATTCTCCTAATGTATCAAAGCCTCTCCAATCGAAAACGACTAAGGTTACCATGTTAGGAGCCAATTGGGTTCCAACAGCATTATAAATCAAGCTTATTCCTGGCTGTATCAAATGTTTAAAACCATATAATGCATCAAATAAGGTGGATGCAAAAATGATGGTTGCTAAAGCCATTATCAAAGATCTAATGCTTGTAGTATAATCAGACATATTTTAACCCCCAGTAAATTACTGCAATAAGAATTCCAAGAGTTACCATAACATAAAATGTCATTTTTTCCAAGGAATCTGATTGTTCAGATTTTATCTTGCTTGCAAGAGGCATATTTGTAAAGAACAATACTGCAGCCAATATGACTACAACAACGGAAGCGATTACGCTGACATGTCTAAGGAATAAGGCAGCAAGTATCAAGGAAACGAATATTAGGAATTCGGCTGCAAGGGCTCCTGAAACGTTATCCATAGTTGTAGGGTCTTTAGATAAACTTGACTTAATTCCTTTAATGGAATCTAAGAATTTTTGGTATAAAGCCATTAGATCAATCCTCCTGCAAATGGAATGAATATATCAGTTACTATGTTTGGGAAAATACCTAAGACCAAACAAATGATAAGCAATACTGCTACAGAGAATACTGTGGCTTTTGGGATTTTCTCATGAGCAAACTTCAATTCTTTTGGTTTTGGCTGCAGGTATACTGTATGGAACGCCTTTACAAAGGTAAAGAATATTACAACACTTACAATGATTGCAAGGACAGCAAGTTCAGTGTATCCTGCATCCAAAGCTGCCTGTACAAGCATCAATTTACTTTGGAAGCCGTTGAATGGAGGAACACCCGCCAATGCAAATCCGCCAAGCAATACCATAATGGCCATTGTTGAATCAGCAGCAATCAAACCACCTAACTTTCTGGTGTCAGATGTTTTTGTAAGGTAGTATACTGTACCGAATCCTATGAACAGCAATGCGGTAATCACAATTTCATTTGCTGCCTGGAACAATGCAGCGGCAATTGAATATTGGGTTCCTATACCAAAACCTAAAGCAATGAAACCAAGTTCTCCAACAGCCAAGAATGCTATCATTCTTCTAAAGTCCACCTCCATTGCAGACATTGCAATGCTTAAAACCATTGCAAGAATAGCAAATCCGATTATTGCTGTATTGAAGTAAGGTATATATGCAAAGATCTTATACATTGCAATTCCAAATGCAAGCATGCATAATACTGAAAATCCTTGCAATATTGCAGAACCGTTAGGTCTTGCCTTGGAGTAAACAGCTGATTTTATAGTGTGGAATGGTGGCAATCCTGCTGAGTATAGCCATCCAAACAATATCAATGCAAAACCTATTACCAAACCTGGAGAATATGGGTTTACGAAATTATTGCTTAATGCATAAATTATATCATTGATGTTTACTGAACCTATTGTACCAAGGATAAATCCAACACCTAATAATAGCATTGGTCCTCCTATAGCACCTAAAATCATATATTTCATAGCGATTTCATAGTTATCTTCAGTGCTTGATGCTACAATGATACCCACTTGAGTGAGTGCAGTGATCTCAAAGAATACATACATATTGAATATGTCATTGGAAAGCATCAATGCAGTAACAGATGCTATGCCCATAAAGATCAGGTACAAATAAGGTCCGGAAACTTCTTTTTTCTCTGCAAAGTATGTGAGCACTGCCAAAAATGCTACAATGCCCATCAAGAATATGAATATCCTTTCAATATTTTCAAATACATAAACAATGCCAGTATTATAACTAGCTGCAAGTGCACCTACGAGATTTGATGGAAGTGAACTTGCAATAAGTGTTGGGTCGTGACCACCGAAGTATTGAACACCGACAGCAGCGAGAATTGCAATCAAAGGAATTGCAATAGCTACAACAAGGGATATTGCCTTTACGGTTTTGTCCTTGCCACCAAAAATGTTAACGATCAAAGCAGCCAATATTGGAACGACAACCATTAATGGAATAAGATAATTCATTTTTCATCCCCCATCATTTCAGATACGCTTAAGGTTCCATGCTTTCTATATAGAACCATAGCTAAAGCCAACATCACTGCTAAAGTACTTGCACCAATTACAATACTTGTAAGAACTAATGCTTGAGGCAAAGGATATGCTGAATTAGCTGCAAACCAATCTGCAGACATGCCTGGCAAGAAGATTGGCACTACTCCCCCTGCTTTATATCCTAAGCAGATCAGGAATAAGTTAGCTCCTTCCTCAATAAAAGCAATACCGATAATTTTCTTGATTAGATTATCGATGAACACTGCTGCAAAAAGTCCAATAATTATAAATGCACCAGAAGCGAATAGAGAAGCCATTTGAAGATCCATTTATGCCTCCCTCCTTCTAGTTTTCAAAACAGCCAATGCGATAAATACTGGGACAATGGCTCCTTCCACAATAGCTTGTGTCAATGCTACATCCGGAGCAAGGAGCAATTGGAAAAGAACTGCTACACAGAAGCCAGAAATACCGGTTAAAATAGCTGCCTTAAGTAAGTCATTTTGTAAAAGTGCGATAATAGCGCTTACAACTGCAACAATAATTACTACAACCTCAATCATTGCCATCATCCTCACTTTCTTCATCTAATTCTTCACTTGAATCATCACTCATATCCAAGTTATCTTCAAGAAGAACTTCATCAATCAATTCAATTTCATCATCATTTTCTTCCTTCAAAGAAGCTTCTTCAAGATTTGGATTAAGTACAGGATTATTGAAAGTATCTTCTCCATGGAAATAAGCATTAGCCAATGCATGAGCCAATAATGGAGCTAAGAATAAATAAATGAGAGCAAATAAAGGTTGACCTATTGCAATAAATGCAATTATTCCTGCAATATCAACAATTCCCAAAATATGAATTCTAGCATAGACTACATTATCCAAGTTTCTATCAATCCTTAAAACACCTACTGTTGCAATAATTATCAAAAGTGCAGAAATGATAAGCAAGATTGATTGGATGAGATTCATTATGCCAGCACCAATTCCAAACATCATCCTGCCCTCCTAATAACTGCTGCATAAGCTATTGTTCCAACAATACCCAATAAGAGCAAAGCTAAAGCAATATCTTTGAAAAATCCGATATTATGAATAGTACCGACTGTTATAAGAATCAAAGTAAGTGCTAAAGTAAATGAAGAAGTACCTATAAGTCCCATGGATGTAGATTTATATGTAATAATCCTCAAAGTTGCAAATGAAAATACAATCAATGCAATTATTAAAAAACACTCAGAAATCAATAAAATATTCATTATCATCACATTCTATGATTAATAAACTAAATCAGATTTATAAACCTTATACAAAAATTATACAAATAAATAAATTCAATTAAATTATAAAATCGCCTATTTTCCTAAATTAAGCAAATGTTCTTATTCCAACATTCCCTTTATGTAAGGTTCAAATGGAATAATGTCTTTAACATCCCTTGGAGCAATAACTGCAACCTTAATGACTTGATTTTCACTGTCCAAGTCTACAGATAGGGTTCCTGGAGTTAAAGTAATACTGTTGGCTAAAATTGTTTGGGATATTGGTCTTTTCAATTCAGTATCAATATCAATCACAATAGGCTCAAAGCCTTTAGATTTAAAAATCCGTAAGGACATGTCTATTGTGGATTTGATAATTTCTATAATAAGAACCACTAAATAAGCAATCGCATAATAAATTCTACTTAAAAACATTAAAATAACCCCATAATGTTTTAGTTTAACATATTTATAATAAGTCAAGAATTTATACAAAATCAGCAAGAATTTTTTTCTTAAAAAAAATTTAACCGACCATAACAAATCATGATAAATTATCATAAATATTCATGGCATTCCTCTGACAAAATCCTCTCTTTAAAATTTGTTAAAAGAACACCATATAATTATATATAATTATAAAAAAATTCACTTTT